>JALXER010000013.1 GCA_027069385.1 Paracoccaceae bacterium | reverse complement strand
CGGGGGTAGGGGGGCTGGCCCCCAGGGGCCGACCGAAGGTCGGCCCGGCCCAAAGGGAAGCCTTTTGTTTGGCTTGCCAAACAAAAGGCTGGACTGCGGGAGCCCTGTATTGCAGCTATGGGATCCGGAAGTCGAGTAGCGAGGGGATAACGCTGGTTGCACCGGTGAAGTCATCGTTTTCGGTATAGCGACCGGGGGTGACGATGGTACGCAGGCCCGCGCCAGTGGCAGAGAGCAGCCCGTTGCGGGAATCCTCGAAAGCGAGGCAATCAGCGGCGGGCAGGTTCAGGCCTTCGAGCGCCAGTTGAAACAGGTCGGGGGCCGGCTTTTTGGCCTTGACCTGTTCACCGGTCGCGATGACCTCGAAAATATCTTCGGGGGTTTTGCCCCAGCAACAGGCGGTCAGCGCATTCACGTTGGGGCGGCTGGTGGTGGTGGCGATGGCCAACCGCAGGCCCGCTGCGGTTGCCCGTTTGATCAGATCGGCCACCCCCTCGCGCAAGCGCAGGCCACCGGTTGCCAGAATTTCCACATAGCGGGCAGTTTTTTGTGCATGCAGGGTTTTGATCTGCTGCCAGTCCAGTTGCGGGCCAATGGGCCGGTGGGTTTTCTGGTATTCGGCCATGCGCTCTTTGCCGCCGGTGGTTTTCAGCAGCACCGCGTACATGGGCACGTCCCAGTGCCAGTCCATCCCTGCCGCTCTGAACGTATCGTTGAACGCCTGCCGGTGGGCCTCTTCGGTTTTGGCAAGCGTGCCGTCGACATCGAAAATCAGGGCTTTGGTCATGTGGCGAACCTTGTCAGATCGGCGAAATCGGTGAATGCCAGATCGTGGCGCATTTCCGAAACCGGTGTTTTGCGATACCCCCCTTCGAACAGGGCAAAGGGCATGTTCGCATTGGTGGCTGTTTTTTCGTCGGTTTCCGAATCCCCGACATAGAGACTTTCCCCCCCCAGCGCCTCGGCACAGCCAAACAGCGGGGCAGGATCGGGTTTCATGGCGGGATAAGTGTCGCCACCGGCAATAAAGTCGAAATACGGGGTCATGCCCAGCCCGTCGAGGATGACCCGTGCCGGTGCCTCGGGTTTGTTGGTGCAGACCGCCAGCTTGCAGCCCGCCGATTTCAGGGCCTTCAGGCAGTTTTCCACACCCGGATAGGGGCGGGTAAGGGTGAACGGGTCGGCGTCGTAAAACCCGAGATAGGTTGCCACGGCTTGCGGGTCGGATTTGCGCCCGTAAACAGCCAGACAGCGTTCGACCAGCTTGGGCACGCCGTTGCCGATAAAGCTGATGATCTGCGCCTTGCCAAGTGCCTTCAGCCCCATGCTTTCCAGCATTTTGTTGGCGGCGGCGTGCAGATCGGGAGCGCTGTCGATCAGGGTGCCGTCCAGATCGAAGATAACGGATTTGGGCATATGGTATCCTTGCAATGCTAGGGGCGAATGCTCGCCTGCTGTTTTGCTCGTGCCCCCCTCCTAACCTCCCCCCGTGAACGGGGGGAGGGACGCGCACGGGTTTTCCCCGCCGACGTTAGGGGGGTGTTACAGCACCGCGTTGGCGGCGTTGCGAATGGCGGTGATATTGGTGCCATAGACTTCGGGCGTATCGACCGAACCGCCATTAAACACGGCCGAACCGGCGACCAGCACATCGGCACCCGCAGCCGCCATCAGCGGTGCGGTTTCGGGGGTGATACCGCCATCGATTTCGATGTGGATCGGGCGGTCGCCGATCATGGCGCGCAGTTTTTTCACCTTGTCGATCTGGCTATGGATAAACTTTTGCCCGCCAAAACCGGGGTTGACGGTCATCACCACAAACATATCGATCATATCCAGCAGGTATTCGATATCGCCCAGACCCGTTCCGGGGTTGAGCGCAAGCCCCGCTTTGGCCCCGGCATTGCGGATCGCCTGCAAGGTGCGGTGCGGGTGGGTGGTGGCCTCCAGATGAGCAGAAATGACATCGGCACCGGCCTTGGCATAGGCGTCGATATACTGGTCCACCGGCGCGATCATCAGATGCACATCCATCACGGTTTTTACATGCGGGCGGAACGCCGCCACGGCGGGCGGGCCAAAGGTCAGGTTGGGCACGAAATGGCCGTCCATCACGTCCACATGCACCCAGTCACAGCCCTGATCCTCTATGGCGCGGATCTCTTGTCCGAAATTGGCGAAATCCGCTGACAGGATCGACGGGGCGATTTTGATATTGCGATTGAAAGACATGGGATTTCTCCTGTGAAATGGGGGGCAGGGGCGCGAAAACCGCGCGCCCTTATCGGCTTATTTCGAGTTGATGCGCAAGGCCTCGCGCCAGCCCGGATAGATTTTATCCGCATCACCCGGGAAGCTTTCAAAGGCACGGGCGAATTGCTTGTGCTCTTTGGCGAACTCGATCGGGTCGGCACCTTCTTTCCAGCACTGCTCGGCCTGACGCAGCGATTTTGCACCTTCCGACGGGCCGTCGATATGGCCGAACGCGCCACCGCCAGCGGTCAGGATCAGGTTGGAATGGCCGAGGTTTTCAAAGAAACCGGGCATGCGCAGCGCGTTCATCCCGCCCGAGATAATCGGGGTGGTCGGGTTCATGCCATACCATTCCTGATGGTAATAGGGACCGTCGGCGCTATCATTGGTGATCATATAGGCCATCAGTTTATCGGCGGCTTCGCCTTCCATTTTCCCGAAACCCATGGTGCCGGTATGGATGCCCGAAGCCCCCTGAAGACGCGACATTTTCGACAGAACATAGGCGGTATAACCGCGCATCGAACTGGGCGAGGTCACAGCCCCGTGACCGGCACGGTGATAGTGCAGGTACTGTTTGGGGAAGTTGCGGCGCGCCGTGGTGATCGCTGCCGGACCGGCCACATAGCCATCGACCAGAAACGCCACATGGTCGGCGTTTTCGCCAAAGGCTTCCAGAATGTATTCGCCGCGCGCAACCATTTCATAGTGGTCATCAGCGGTGATATTGGCCGAGAACAGCTTGGCCTCGCCGGTTTCATCCTGTGCGCGTTTCATGGCGTCGGCGACCAGCGGAATGGTTTCTTTCAACGGGGCAAACACCTGGTTGCCCTGCGGTTCGTCGTTCTTGATAAAGTCGCCGCCCAGCCAGAAATCATAGCAGGCATTGGCAAAGGGCTGCGGGCGCAGGCCCAGTTTGGGTTTGATGATGGTGCCGACGATAAAGCCGCCATCCACATGCGGGCGGCCCAGCACGTTCCACAGATCCTTGATCGTGGTGCTGGGACCGTCGAACAGTTTCAGATACGAGCGCGGCACATAGAAATCGTGGATCTTGGCGTGTTCGATATCGCCCATGCCCTGATTGTTACCAATGGTCAGGGTCAGGAATGACGCCAGCATGGCGCGGCCATCGGTGATGTTGCGATCAAACAGCGCCACCGGATAGGCGATCTTCATCAGGTTCTTTTCTTCGTCGATTTCATAGACCAGCGCATCGACGCCACGGGTAAAATCGTCGGTGGTGGAGACCTCGACATTGGTCCCGGTCGAGCTTTCGGCAGCAAAATGCGCGGCGGCTTGCAGATAGGTGCCGTGGCCCGGTTTGGGCTTCATGATATAGGCCACCAGCACATGGTTGTTGCCAGCAATCAGGCTTTCTTCGGTCAGGCTCAGGTCGGCATAGCGATCGGATTGGTCCATTTGTCTTCTCCTTTTTCAGTGCCTTCAGGCAATGCGGGATCATTCGCATAAATGCGGCACGTCGGGTTGGCTGGCCCCCGCTAAGGGGCCAGAATTGGTGTTGGGTTATGCCCGGGTCAGAGCGACCCGTCGGCGTAGCGTTTCGCCATGTCATCCATCGGGATGATGCTGATCTTGTCGGCATTGCCCGCAGCGCCGAAGCGTTCGAAGCGGTCAATACACAGTTTTTCCATCTCGGCCATGGCCGGGATCATGAATTTGCGCGGGTCGAACTGGCTCGGGTCTTCTTTGGCGACCTTGCGGAACATGCCGGTCAGCGCCATGCGGTTATCGGTATCGATATTGACCTTGCGCACACCCGATTTGATGCCGCGCTCGATTTCCTCGACCGGTACGCCGTAGGTCTGGGCCATTTCGCCGCCATTGGCGTTGATCAGGTCCTGCAGGTATTGCGGCACGCTGGAAGAGCCGTGCATCACCAGATGCACATTGGGGATTTTGGCGTGGATCGCCTCGATCTGGCTGATCGCCAGCGTGTCGCCGGTCGGCTTGCTAGAGAACTTGTAAGCCCCGTGCGAGGTGCCACAAGCAATGGCCAACGCGTCAACCTTGGTCTTGGCGACGAAATCGGCGGCCTGGTCGGGGTCGGTCAACAGCTGGTCCATCGACAGTTTGCCAACCGCGCCCGAACCGTCTTCCTCGGCGGCTTCGCCGGTTTCAAGGCTGCCCAGAACCCCCAACTCGCCCTCGACCGAGGCACCGACCCAGTGGGCCATACGCGACACACGTTCGGTAATATCGACGTTATAGGCAAAATCGGCAGGGGTTTTCATGTCGGACTTCAAAGAGCCGTCCATCATCACCGAGGTAAAGCCGTATTTGATTGCAGACATGCAGGTCTGTTCATTATTGCCGTGATCCTGATGCATGCATACCGGAATATGCGGGTACATTTCGGCCAGCGCCTGAATCATGTGTTGCAACATGATGTCACCCGCATAGGAGCGCGCCCCGCGCGAAGCCTGCATGATCACCGGCGCGTTGACCTTGTCAGCCGCCTTCATGATCGCAAGACCTTGCTCCATGTTGTTGATGTTAAATGCGGGCATGCCGTAATCGTTCTCGGCGGCGTGGTCCAGCAGTTGGCGAAGGGTAATAAGGGCCATTTTATCTTTCTCCTGTGTGGGTGGCCACGGCGGACCACCCGGTTAATCGGTTTACAGCTTGCTCATGGCGACGGCGGTATCGGCCATACGGTTAGAGAAGCCCCATTCGTTGTCGTACCACGTCAGAATGCGCACGATGCCGTCTTCCATGACCTTGGTCTGGTCGGTGTGGAAGATGCTGGAATGCGGATCGTGGTTGAAGTCCGAGGATACGTTTTTCAGATCGGTATAGCCCAGCACGCCTTTCAGCTCTCCATCAGCGGCGGCGCGAATGGCGTCGTTGATTTCGTCCACGCTCGTGGCGCGTTCGGGCAGGAAGCACAGGTCAACCACCGAAACATTCGGGGTCGGTACGCGGATGGAAACACCGTCAAGCTTGCCGTTCAGCTCGGGCAGGACAAGGCCAACCGCCTTGGCAGCGCCGGTGCTGGTCGGGATCATGTTCAGGGCCGCGGCGCGGGCGCGATACAGGTCTTTGTGCATGGTGTCCAGCGTCGGCTGGTCGCCGGTATAGGAATGGATCGTGGTCATAAAGCCGCTTTTGATGCCCACGGTATTGTGCAGCACATGCGCCACCGGCGACAGGCAGTTGGTGGTGCAAGAGGCGTTGGAAACGATGATATCGTCGGCGGTCAGGGTGTTGTGGTTCACACCGTAAACGATGGTTTTGTCCGCATTCGCACCGGGGGCCGAGATCAGCACCTTTTTGGAGCCGTTTTTCAGGTGGGCTTCGGCCTTGCCCTTGGCGGTAAAGAAACCGGTGCATTCCATGGCGATGTCTACACCTTCCCAGGGCAGTTCCTCGGGGTTGCGAATGGCGGTGACCTTGATCGGGCCGGTGCCAACGTCGATGGTGTCGCCGTCTACCGTCACTTTGGCAGGAAAGCGGCCGTGCACGCTGTCGAATTGCAACAGATGGGCGTTATAGTCGACCGACCCGAGGTCATTGATCGCAACAACCTCGATATCGGTGCGGCCCGATTCGATAATGCCACGCAATACGTTGCGTCCGATACGGCCAAAACCGTTGATGGCTACTTTTACAGTCATGTGATTAATTCCCTTTTGTCAGTGCGTTAGCGGCAGCAACAACGGCTTCTGCCGTGATGCCAAAATGCGCATAGAGTTCATCAGCCGGGGCCGAGGCCCCAAAGCTGTCCATACCAATAAAGGCTGAGTTGTCGCCTAGCAAGGCTCCCCATCCCTGTTTGATTGCGGCCTCGATACCGATGCGCGGCGCGTCCCCCAGAACCTGCGCGCGATAGGCGGCAGGCTGGGCGGCAAAGCGCTCGAAGCAGGGGGCCGAGACCACTGCGGCGGTGATGCCCTGGGCGGCCAGTTGGTCAGCCGCGTTCAGGGCGATTTCTACTTCGGAACCGGTGGCGATGATGGTGACATCACGGCTGGAACCGCCGCGCAGCACATAGGCACCTTTGGCGCTGGGCAGCGCGTCGGAATGTTCAAGGCGCACGGTGGGCAGACCCTGACGGGACAGGCACAGCACCGACGGCGTGGTTTCATCGCTGATCGCCAGCTCCCACGCTTCGGCGGTTTCGACCGCGTCGGCAGGGCGATAGACGTTCAGGTTGGGGATGGCGCGCAGGCTGGCGATGGTCTCGACCGGCTGGTGGGTCGGGCCGTCCTCGCCAAGGCCAATGCTGTCATGCGTAAGCACATAAATCACCCGTTTGCCCATCAGGGCGCTAAGGCGCATGGCGCCGCGCATATAATCGGCAAAAACCAGAAAGGTGCCGCCATAGGGAATGGCACCGCCATGCAGGGCCAGCCCGTTCATGGCCGCGGCCATGCCGTGTTCGCGCACGCCATAGTGAATATAGGAGCCGCTGAAATCCTCGGCGCTGACCGCCTGCATGTCGCTGGTCTTGGTCAGGTTGGACCCGGTCAGGTCGGCCGAGCCGCCAACCGTGGTCGGCAAGGTGGCGTTGACGATCTCCAGCGCCATCTGGCTGGCCTTGCGGGTAGCAACCTTGGGTGCGTCGCTGGAAAGCGTGTGGCGGTAGTTCGCCATGGCTTCGTGCAGCGCATCGAGGTCAGGCCCCGCCATGGCCGCGCGGAAAGCTTCGGCCCGGGGCGCCTCTTGCGCCCGCGCGGCCCAGAGCCGTTGTTCCGCGTGGCCACGGGTCGCAATGGCTTCCCATGCGCCTTTGACATCGGCGGGCACCGTAAACGGGGCATGGGGCCAGCCCAGCGCCTGACGGGTCAGGGCGATTTCGTCATCCCCCAGCGGTGCGCCATGGGTTGCAGCAGTGCCCTGTTTGTTGGGCGAGCCAAACCCGATCACGGTTTTACAGGCGATAAAGCTGGGGCGCGGGTCGGTGCGCGCTGCTTCGATGGCGGCGGCGATTTCCTCGGGGTTGTGGCCATCGACCGCAACCGTATGCCATTTGCTGGCGGCAAAGCGCGCCATCTGGTCGGTGCAGGTCGAAAGCGCCGTGTCGCCGTCAATGCAGATCGAATTGTCGTCCCACATCACGATCAGCTTGCCAAGGCCAAGGTTGCCGGCAAAATCGATCGCTTCGTGGGATATGCCCTCCATCAGGCAGCCGTCGCCGGCGATGACATAGGTATAGTGGTCTACCAACTCGTCACCAAAGCGCGCATTGTGCATGCGTTCGCCCAGCGCCATGCCCACAGCGGTCGCGATCCCCTGACCCAGAGGGCCGGTGGTTGTCTCTATGCCTTTGGCGTGGCCGTATTCGGGGTGACCCGCGGTGCGCGCGCCCATCTGGCGGAAATTGCGGATCTGGTCCATGCCCATGTCGTCATAGCCCAGCAGATGATGCATGGAATAGAGCAGCATAGAGCCATGCCCCGCCGACAGCACAAACCGGTCACGGTCGGCCCAGTCGGGATTGGCGGGGTCGATTTTGATAAAGCGGTTGAACAGCACGGTTGCCACATCGGCCATGCCCATCGGCATACCGGGGTGGCCCGAATTGGCCGCCTGAATCGCATCCATGCTTAGCGCACGGATCGCATTTGCCATTTGCTTTTCCATAATTACACCCGTTTCGCGTTATCGGCCAGCCGCAGGATCAGCGGCGTCAGGATCAGTTGCATGGCAAGGTCCATCTTGCCACCGGGCACCACAATCGAGTTGGCGCGGCTCATCCAGCTGCCATCGATCATCGCGGTCAGGTACTGGAAATCGATACCGCGCGGATTTTTGAACCGGATCACCACAAGGCTTTCATCGGGCGTCGGGATAGAGCGCGAGATGAACGGGTTGGAGGTATCCACCACCGGCACCCGCTGAAAGTTGATGTCGGTCTGGCTGAATTGCGGGGTGATGCATTTCACATAGGCGTCCATGCGGCGCAGGATCACATCGGTGATTGCCTCGGTGGAATAACCGCGCTGGTCACGGTCGCGATGCATCTTCTGGATCCATTCCAGATTGATCACCGGCACCACGCCGATTTTCAGGTCGGCATATTTGGGCAGGTCCACCTCGTCGTTTTTCACCGCGCCGTGCAGGCCCTCGTAAAACAGCATATCGGTGCCAGCTTCGAACTCGGCCCAGTCGGTAAAGGTGCCCGAAGCAGCGCCCAGTGCCTTGCCCTCTTCGTCGTTATGGATGTAATGGCGGGTCTTGCCGCCGCCGGTCTCGCCATATTCGCGGAACACGCGCTCCAGCTCTTTCAGTTCATTGGCTTCATAGGAAAAGTGGCTGAAAGAATAGTCGCCCGCTGCGATGCGTTTTTCAAACTCGGCCTTCATGGCAGCGCGGTCAAAGGCGTGAAAGGCGTCGCCCTCGATGCTGACCGCCTTGATGCCCTCGCGGCGAAAAATCTGGTCAAAGGTGTTCTTGACCGTGGAGGTGCCTGCGCCCGAAGAACCGGTAACAGAGATGATCGGATGTTTGGTGCTCATTTTGGTCAGTCCTTATGCGTTAAACAGGCCGCGCTTGGTGAAAAGCGGAGAAACTTCGTTATCGGGCAGGTCGTGATAGGCGGCAACCCGGGTGACTTTGTCCTTGGAGCCGAACACCAGCGGGGTGCGGCCATGCAATTCGGTCGGGGTCTGGTCAAGAATGCGGTCTTTGCCATCGGTGGCAATGCCGCCCGCCTGTTCGACCACAAACGCCACCGGTGCGCCCTCGTAGACCATGCGCAGACGGCCCATCTTATAGCCCTCGCGGTTGTCGCCGGGGTAAAGGAAGATCCCCCCGCGCGAGATAATCCGGTGGGTCTCGGCAATCAGGCTGGCCACCCAGCGCATATTGAAGTTGCGCCCGTGCACCCCGTCGGCCCCTTCGATCATATCGTCGATATAGGCGCGGATCGGGCGCGACCAGTGCCGGTAATTCGAGGCGTTGATTGCATATTCAATCGCGTCGTCAATGATA
>JALXER010000012.1 GCA_027069385.1 Paracoccaceae bacterium | reverse complement strand
GTTGCGGGTTTTTCTGTTTGCGTTTGGGGGGGGGATTTCGGGGCGGGTTGACTGTGTCGCGACTTAACGCGGGCCGATATCGGGCGAAATATCAGGGTCAAAACCGATACCCTATCCGCCCGACACCAATAGTTGCAGGTCAGTGATCAGCGCGGCAAAATCGCCGCTGCATTGGCCTGCAATGATTGCTTAGTAGTTTGTGCAGGCACCGACAACAACAAGTACCAGCGCGAGACTCATATAGAGTTTTACCATTTTCTTTTCTCCTCGTTAAACAAATAGGTTAACAGCAACCTATCGCTTATGTTTTACACAAATTCACTATAAAAGCAAACTTTCCATGCATAGGGTTAACCGGTTCATCAAAGGTGCGCCCTTGGCCCGGGGTGCCAAAACCGAACGCAGTGAGGCCATGGTGTCGCAACCGGTTTTGAAGCTTGCTTCAAAACCGACCTTCCCTTTCGGGAAGGCTCTGTGGCCGAGGGGGGCCTTCAGGCTCCCCGAGGGCGCAGAGGGTCCGACGATGCCGCGGATGCCTTGGCCAGTTCCGCTTGCAGGGTTTCAAGCACAAACAGCCGGATCGCGGTTGCCAGCCCCGAGCTGTCCAGCCGTTTGTCGTCAATTTCGGCGGCAAGGCCGTTGATGGTTTTGCCCTGTTGACGGGCGATCTCCAGCAGCGCCCGCCAGAACGGTTCCTCCAGCGATACCGACGTGCGGTGGCCGTGCAGGGTCAGGGACCGTTTCCGGGGCCGCGCGTCAACCATCGCGCTTGTGTCCATCCAGCGCCCGCGCGGCTTGCACTCGCTGCGCTTTTTGCAACCTCTTATCCGCCTTGCTCTGGCCGAAGCGCGCAGCATTTTCGCTCGCCTGCTGACGCTTTTTCTGCCGCGCATCCTGTTTGCGCTTTTGACGTAAACTAACAACCTTGCCCATATCCGGCCCTTCCGTTGGCTCCAGTTTAGGGCAACGCGGCAAATATTCAACAACCGCTTTCAGGGCGCGCGCCGACTTGCCTGCGGGGCAAAAATTCCGCGCGAATGGCCGATTTGGTTTGCGCAGGGGCGGGCATGCTTTATACTGGCGGCGGGCGGCATTCGATGCCGCCGATTTTTTGAGGGCCGGAAATGGGCAACGGTGTAATACTCGGGCGGTTCATGCCCCCCCACGAAGGCCACGTGGCGCTGGTGCGCACCGCGACCTATCTTGTCGATCGACTGACCATCATTCTGGCCTGTGCCGACAGTGACCCGATCCCCGCCGGCGTGCGGCGCGACTGGATGGAGAGCCTGTTCCCGCGTGCCCGCGTGGTGGTGCATTGCACCCCCGACCCGATTCCGACCGACAGCCCGGAATGGGCCGGTATTATCCACGCATTGCACCCCGAGCCGGTTCACCGGGTGATCGGTTCCGAGGCCTATCTGGTGCCGCTGGCCGCGGCACTGGGCGCGCAGCATTTTATCCTTGACCCGATGTGGATGGCCTTTCCGGCCAACTCGACCGAGATCAGGGCCAACCCGTTTGCCCATTGGCAAAGCCTGCCCAGCCATGTGCGGCCGTGGTATCAGAAACGCCTGACCATCGTCGGGCCGGAAAGCACCGGCAAATCCTATCTGGCCGACCTGCTGGCGCAGGAATTCGGCGGCCCCTATGTGCCCGAATACGGCCGCCCATATGAAAAATACCGCGCGCCGGGCGATTACCGCCCCGAGGAATTGCACTATATCGTTGACGGCCATGTGGCGCACCGAAAAACCCTGTCGATGATGGCCGGTCCGATTCTGTTCGAGGATACCGACCCGCTGCTGACCGCCGTCTGGGCCGAAATGCTGCTGGGCCACTCATTGCCCGACCTGGAGGCCCGCATCGACCTGCCCGACCATTACCTGCTGCTCGACGCCAACACCCCGTGGGAAGAAGACCCGCTGCGCTATTACGCCAAGCAGGAGTTGCGGCTGAAATTCTTTGACAAGACCAAGGCCAAGCTGGATGCCTTTGACGCGCCCTATACCCTGATCAGCGGCAGCTTTGCCGAGCGCGAGGCGCAGGCGCGTGCCGTGGTCACAAAGATGATGAAAACCCCGAAAGGAGCGGCAGATGCCCCCGAGTAAATCAATCAAGGATTATATCCGCACCATTCCCGACTATCCCCACAAGGGCATTATGTTTCGCGATGTGACCACGCTGTTCAGCGACCCTCGCGGGTTTCGCATGTGTATCGACCAGATGCTAAGCCCCTATGCGGGCATGCAAATTGACAAGGTGGTCGGGTTAGAGGCCCGCGGCTTTATCCTTGGTGGTGCGGTGGCGCACCAGCTTTCGGTCGGGTTTGTACCGATCCGCAAAAAGGGCAAGCTGCCCGGGGATACGCTGGAAGAGGCCTATACGCTCGAATACGGCGAAGCGGTGATGGAGGTGCATACCGACGCCATTCTGCCCGGCGAAAAGGTGCTGGTGGTCGATGACCTGCTGGCCACCGGTGGCACTGCCGAGGCCGGAATCAAGCTGATCGAACGCATGGGCGGAGAGATCCTCTCGGCTGCCTTCATCATCGACCTGCCCGAACTGGGCGGGCGCGCGCGCATGGCCGACCTTGGTATCGACACCCATTTTCTGTGCGCGTTCGAAGGCGCCTGACCCGCAGCGAATTTATTTGAAATAAGCCGGATTTCGTAACCTTTTCGTAACCAGTTTGCGGCAAAACTAGGCCTGTCCCGGGGAAACCGGGTGCTGCTTGCAAACCTCAGACGGCCAAGTCTGAAT
>JALXER010000011.1 GCA_027069385.1 Paracoccaceae bacterium | reverse complement strand
AGCGTATTTATAGAAGAATGAAGTCTTTATCGCCTCACGCATGTGACGGGGGTACGGGGGCTGGCCCCCGGGGCCGACCGAAGGTCGGCCCGGCCCAAAGGGAAGCCTTTTGTTTGGCTTGCCAAACACAAGGCTGGACTGCGGGAGAGCCGGTTCGGGATAAGGGAAACAGTAGTCTGGAAGATGGGCGGCAAAACCGGTTTTCAGGTGCTAGAACAGGTGCGGGCCATCGCCTTCATCGACGTTCACATGGTGGCTGATCAGGGTGCCGTGGTCGGTCATATGGTGCAGCAGGTAGGCCGGAGGCGACAGGTAAAAGGCGCTGGGTTTGGTCATGCTCAGGTCGCGGCGCAGCGCCATGCCGATACTGGGCGCGGTGCTGACGATGGTTCCTGCCCAAGCCGCATGGGTGGTCAGGTGGATATGCCCGCACAGGATACGCAGCACGTTGGGGTGCTCGCGGATCAGCGCCTCCAGTGCCGCCGAGCCTTCAAACCCGTCATGGTCGGTTTCCAGAATCGACACTTTGACCGGCGGGTGGTGCATGAATACCAGCGTCGGCCGGTCATCGAGCATCCTTTTCAGCCATGCCAGTTGTTCGGGGCCAATGCGCCCGCCCGAGGCTCCGGCAACGGTGCTGTCCAGCCCGATCAGGTTGATCGGCGCGTTGATCCGATAACCGATCAGATCGCCGTTACGCGACGGAATCGCACCGCCGCCAAACACCTGCCACAGGGTTTCGCGGGTATCATGGTTGCCACCAATCACATAGAACGGTGCGCGCAATCCGGCCAGAATTCCGGCGGCAAGTTGCGCCTGCGCCAGCCGCCCGTCATGGGTTATGTCGCCGGTAACCAGCACCACATCGGGTTGCGGTTCCAACCCGTTGATATGCGCCACCACACGGCGCAACTTGTCTGCCATCGGGGCCACGCCCAGCGTCAGGTCACCCGGTTCCACCAGATGTGTGTCAGAGATTTGAACGATATACATGCCGCCCCCAAGGATTCCCGAAAGACCCTAGGGCGTAGCCCCATAAACCGCAAGCCACCAGTTTGACGGATTTTCGTTCTGACCAGGCGCAAGGGCGCAGGAATAGTAGTTCTATTTCAAGCCCTTGCAACGCAGTTAGGGCGAAAATTCGCCAAACTGGTGGCTTGCGGTTTATGGGGCTACGCCCTAGCGATGCGCGCCCACGGGTTCAAACGGTTTTATCGATCCGTAGCAAAAACAGGCTCTGGCCCAGCGCGGCCAGCAGCGACAGCACAAACACCACCCATAGGCCGAACAGCGCCGCCAGACCACCGGCCAGCAGCGGCAATAGAAAGGCCGGCGCGGTGATTGCGTTGAAATAGCCGCTATAGGCCGGACGCTGGTCATCGGGCGAGATCTCCATCAGAAACCCGATTACCGCAATGGTCAGCCCGTTGGCCAGCGCCCCCATGACAAAGAACAACCCCACATAGGCCAGCGGCGCATTCAGCCCCGACAGGCCAAGGATGATCACCAGCAGCGGCGGGAAAACCCGTGCAATGGCAATGGCTTGCAACAAGCTGCGCTTACCCAGCGCATCGCCCCACCATCCCCAGAGCAGATTGGAAACCAGCGCCCCGAGCACCTGTGCCCCCAGCAGCATCGCCACCCCCGACAGGTCAAACCCGGCCAGACTGGCCTGCACCACATAGAACGGCATCGCCATCAGCACCGCCCCGCCACACCATTGCGCAAACACAAACAGCCTGAAATTGCGGTTGGCCCTGAACACCCCGACCCCGTCGCGCAGATAGGCAAAAAAACCGGGCTTGGCGGGTTTCTTGGCGCTCGGTGCCGGTTCGCCCAGCGCGGAAAAGGTGAAAGAGCTGACCAGCATCAGCACCGCCGCCATGCCGATCACCACCGCATAGGACAGCGGAAAGGCCAGCGCGCCGATAATCCGGTCCGACAGCGCCGCGATTGCCAACGCCAGCAGGCCGCCCCCAAAGAACCGCGTCGCCAGCAACCGCGAGCGCAGGTTGGACGGCACCGAGCGCGCCACAAGGTCGTTATAGGGCACCCCGACCACCCCGCTGATAAAGGCATAGATCACCCAGATCACCATAACCAGCGTGACCAGAACGCCCGGGCTCCACCCCGCCCCGATCCACAGGACCAGCGCCATTACCGCCATGGCCAACGCCCGCCCGAACGCGCCGATCTTGTAATAAAACATGCTCGACCCGCCGCGCTGCGCCAGAAACCCGACAAACAGTTGCGGAAACAGCCAGCCAAAGCGCAGAATCGCGGTGACCGCCCCGACCAGCACCGGACTGCCCGAAAGCTGGAACACCAGCGCCGACATGATCGTGGCACTGTCAATCGCTGCCGAGCCTGCCTGAAAGGCCACACCGGCCCCGGCAACCTTGGCAAATTTTTGCCGCGTGCTCATTGGCCGCTCCAGTTGGCCGGATCAACGTACAGGCCAAACCAGATCGACCACAGCCCCAGCCCGATAAACACCAGCCCGATCAGCCAGCCCATGCGCTTCATGCGCGTGCCCAGCCCTGCCAGCCAGCCCGACAGGCGCGGGATCACCACAAAGATCGCCAGCGGCAGCGACAGGAACAGCCCGAACAAAAACATCATGACAAAGCCCGACACCACCGTGCCGGTGGTCGCCGCCAGCCCCAGCAGGCCAAACAGGATCGGAGCCGCACAAGCCGGAATATTCAACCCGAACGCCGCGCCCAGCGTGCTGGGCGCGGCGTTCGGGTTGAATATTCCGGCT
>JALXER010000010.1 GCA_027069385.1 Paracoccaceae bacterium | reverse complement strand
GGGTTGGACTGGTTATCGCGCGGGCGCATCATGCGACCCGTGCGGCTGGATATGAAATCGGTCATATCAAAACCCCCTGCCCTATCGACTCACGCACCCGCGCACAGGCAACATCAAACCATTTCGGGTTGCTCTCGATCCCGATCGAGGCACGACCATTTTTTGCCGCCGCTACGACTGTTGAACCGGCCCCCATAAATGGATCTAAAACCAAATCGCCTTTATCGGTTGTGTTGCGGATCCAGTATTCCATCAGCGCCACCGGCTTTTCTGTTGGGTGGGGCTTATTAGCGTTGCTATCCATAGAAGCGGGCAAATACAGATCAGACACATCGCGCTGGGGGCACCTGACAAGTGCCTTACAACCACAATCATTGATGCGTCGTGCAGCGCCCTTATACAGATACAAACCAAACTCGCAGTTTGGCATGAACCATCTGTTCGGGGTCGCTGTTATCTTGTCCCAAACCAGCAGCCTGTGAAATCCAAATCCCGCCGCTTCGAACGCCACGCGGGCCTTGGCTTCTTCGCGGTCAGACGACATGATAATTGCATCGGCATTTTCCGCACAGGCCGCATAAATCAGCGGGGCCATTTCCGCCCACTCTACAATATCAAAAAGCGCGCCGGAATTGTCATATTGACCCTTGGCAAAACACCCCTGCATTTCACCAGTTGAATTACCACCGGATGTCAGGCGATATGGCGGATCAGATAGAACCAGATCAGCCGCAGCGCCCAATTCAGGCATAACATCTCTGCAATCGCCCAAATACAGCGTGCAATCGCCGATCACCTCTTTGCGCTTCCAGGGGGCACTCATGCCGGCACACCATTGCTTATACCCAACGGCAATTCACAAAGGATTTTGTCAATAAGTTTGGCCGACTTCGGCTTATGTATCCGATATCTTACTATCTTTGTTACTTTTGGGTAATTCTCCCAGAACCATGAACGACCACCTCTCGCCAAACCCGTGAACCTAACTTCACCATGAATTGAACTGATTGCGATCAAATCCACAACAAACCCAGCCGGAACAGGGCAACATGTTCCATCATGATCAATCCATTTGCCATAAACCAATGTCATTCCCCACCCCCGTATTCCGACCCTTTGCGGATTACGAACACCGGCTTGGACGCTTCCAGCGCCGCGCAGGCCTCGCGCCAAATGCCAAGGCTGACTTTCCAGCCGTCAATCGGCGGGATGATCACAGCACCGCTGGCACGCAACAGCGGGGCGCACCACTTGCGCCAGAACACATCATCCAGCGGGTCAAGGGCCGCGCCGGTATCGGCGGCAACTATTGCCGCGCTTTGCACAACCGGCGATACGGCACTGGCCCCGTTGGCCGCGATGTGGGTGGCCCATTTTGCCGCCTGAAACGCGGCCATTTCGCTTTGAACAGGGCACCACTGGCCGTTCATATTCAGCGATATCTTGGCATACGGCGTGGCCAGATAGGTCAGCCGCGCGCGACACCGCTGCACCGCGTCGATGAACGGGATATCCATCCACAACAGCCCGCAATCGGCCCAATACTGATCCAGCGCCTTCCAGTCCAACGGCTCTATTACATTGCGCGCCACCATCACACCACCGCCTTGTATTCATGCCAGCAGGTCAGCAAAAACGCACGGCCCTTGCCCCAGCGGTTGGCCAGCTTTTCCAGTTCCGCATAGGCCCCGCCTGATTTGGCGATGGCGGTGATTTGGGCCGCGTTTAGACGGCGCAGCGCGAAACATCTTTCCAATGCCTTTTCCTTGGGCAGACGCGGCGGCTTGATGTCCTTGCCATCCGCAACCGCCACCTTTGTTTTGCGCGACCCGGGCCGCGCCCAACCGTCACGGCGCGCCATGTTCAGGATCGCGCGCTTGGACACTTTGAAATCCTCGGCAATCAGGGACACTCCCTCGCCACGCTCATACCGCGCCCGTGCCTCGCGCGCGTCCCTGACATTCAGCTTACGGCCACCATTGACGGGCCGGTCAATCTCGGATGCAGGGGGCAGGCCGAAACGCTTGGCCGCGTAATAAAGCGATGCATAGGATTTCACCCCGAAATGCGCCATGATCTGCTTTAACGGCACATCGGGATCCAGCCACAGCGTTGCAAACTGTTCGCGATCCGTGATTATGACCCCCGGCCTTGCCATCACACCACCCCGCAAAAAAGGCCGCGCAGCGTGAACCGCGCGGCCAGGTTAACAGGGAGGTAAGTTTGGGGGCTTTGCAGACACACCTGCCCCCGTTCGGTGGCCCATACGGCACGCTGGCCGATCGCCTGCAAATTCATCCGGTCTTTGACTTCGCAAAAACCTTGGTCAAAAACTTTTGAAACCGGCGGATCGAATAGAACCGCCTTTGCCAATCCCCCACCCGTCATGCCGCCTGCCCCATGATCTGGGCAAACTCGACGGGGCGCGATATCGCGGCCATCGCCACCTTGTCGCCGGTTGGCCGGTTGGTGCCGTTCCACCAGTTCTGCGCGGTCTGGAACCGCACATCGAAATTGAACGCCACTTCCTCGGGGTTGCGATAACTGCGCCGCAGGAATTGTGACCAGCGGTCGGGAAACACCGCACGATAGCGGTGCGGGCTAAAACTTTTGGCCAAAAGATTGGTATGGGACATTTGTGGGTCTTTCGTTTTAGGGTCAATCCGTGAGTGATGACCATTTGAAACGACAGAGAAAGGACAGGAGGTCGGCATTAGCTGGCCTCCTTGGCTGTTTCGGATAAAATATCAAAAACAACAGCGAGGATTGAAA
>JALXER010000009.1 GCA_027069385.1 Paracoccaceae bacterium | reverse complement strand
GCTAGATCAGGGTTGCCCCCATTGTCTAAGATTCCCCACTGCTGCCTCCCGTAGGAGTCTGGGCCGTGTCTCAGTCCCAGTGTTGCTGATCATCCTCTCAAACCAGCTATAGATCGTCGTCTTGGTAAGCCGTTACCCCACCAACTAACTAATCTAACGCGGGCCAATCCTTCACCGATAAATCTTTCCCCCAAAGGGCGTATACGGTATTAATCATCGTTTCCAATGGCTATTCCGTAGAAAAGGGTATGTTCCCACGCGTTACTAACCCGTCCGCCGCTCCTCCCCGAAGGAAAGCGCTCGACTTGCATGTGTTAGGCGTGCCGCCAGCGTTCGTTCTGAGCCAGAATCAAACTCTCAAGTTGAAAAGATGTTACCATCTTATCCTTGACGTTCGAACCATATGCACATCACAAACAAAAGAAACTGTCCAACCTAAGTTGAACGGCTTTTCGTTCGTTCTTTTTCATCGTTCCAAACCTTCATTGTATCAACAACAAAAGCCCAAAACAGTGAAGCTGACTGTCACTATCATCAAAACACAAAGCCGAAACTCTATGCCTCTAAGTAACCGATATACAAACAATCCGAACTCCGTTCGAAACCCAAACCATCCGCATATCTCTTCTTATTTCATAACCATTTCAAAGAGCGCAGAGACAAAAAGCCTTGGCTGCGCTTACTGCGCATCCGCCGCTTTTCGGTATCTCTGTTTCCAACCTGACCAATTGATCAGCGCCGGTGAAGGGGTATCTAGGCCCTATGCCTGAGTCGCGCAAGCCCTAAATTCGCTTTTTCTACATTTATTTCCGTTTTTCTTTTTTGCCTTGTATATTCGGCTTGCGCAGACGCAAAATATGGAGTGATCATGGCGCAAGACCATGATAGCTCGGGAAACGGGGAACGGAATGATGTTGAAAGCAAACATAAGAACGACAATCGCGGTTTTGGGCATGATGGTGGTTTCTGCTCCGGCTATGGCGCAGGACCTGTTCAGCATTACCGTAGACGAATCTTATGAAGATGTACTGTTCGCATTGGAAAACACCATTGTGGATCGCGGGCTGAATATCGATACCATCAGCCATGTGGGCGAAATGCTGGCGCGCACCGGCGAAGATCTGGGCGAGGAAGAAGCGTTGTTTGACGGGGCGACGATCTTCAATTTTTGCTCGGCGCGGTTTTCGCGCGATGCCATGAGCCTGAATCGTGCCAACATCCGCTATTGCCCGTACGGGATTTTCGTATATGCGGACCCGCGCAATCCGGGCCAGACCGTGATCGGGCACCAGATTTACCTAAGCCCCGATATGGCGGCGGTGAATGCCCTGCTTGACGAAATCGTCACCGAGGCCAGTTTGTACTAACCTTGCGGTCTTTCGCAGGGTAAGGTGTCGCGGTTTTTCGAAAACCGGCTTGGCGATCAACGATTTATAAAACATTCGGCCGATATTCTGGTTGCGAACCGCGAGGGGCGATTCGCGAAGGAATGGTTTTGAATAAAGATAATAATCAGGATCAGGGCAACGAACTGGCCGATCTGCAAAGTCAGGTTTCCGCGCTTCAAAAGGTAATCAAGCAGAAAGACCGGTTTATGGCGAATCTCAGCCACGAGATCCGCTCGCCGATGAACGGGGTATTCGGCATGGCCGACGCGCTGTCGCGAACCCGGCTGGACCCGATGCAGGCCCGCTATCTGGAGGTGCTGCGCCAATCCTGTGACAAAATGCTGGAAATGGCCAATCAGGTGCTGGATATCAGCCGGTTCGAAACCGGAAATGCCAAGCTGGTCGAGGTGGATTTCGACCTGTCCGAGATGCTGAACACGCTGGTGGCGGAATTCACGGGCCGGGCCAAGGCGCGCGGGGTCGGGTTGGAGCTGGACACCAAATTCATGACCAGCCCGCATATCCATTGCGACAAGCTGCGCCTTGGGCAGGTGCTGTCCAACCTGATCTCCAATGCGCTGCGGTATACCGACAAGGGCCGCGTGGTGGTGCGCGCCATCGTACAGGAAGACGCGCAGATCGATCGGGTCAACCTGCTGCTAAGCATAGAGGATAGCGGCATCGGTATTACGCCGGACAAGCAACAACATGTGTTCGGGGCGTTTGCCTCGGCCGATCCGGCGGAAACGGCGGCGCGCGGCGGCACCGGTCTGGGGCTGGCGATTGTGCATGAAATTGTCACCCTGATGGGCGGCGAGGTGCGGCTGGATTCGACTCTGGGCCTTGGCTCTACCTTTACCATCGAACTGCAGGTGCGCCACGCCAGCACCATTCCCGACCCGCACGCGCCGGTTAGCCGGCCCATGCCCGGTTCCCTGTCGATTCTTCTGGCCGAGGACAACGATTCCAACGCTTTTGTTTTTACCGTTCTGCTGGAGGATACCGGCGTGGAAATCACCCGCGCCCGCAACGGGGAAGAGGCCGTAAAGCATGCGCTTGGCGCGCCCTTCGATCTGATCTTTATGGATATCCAGATGCCGCTTATGGACGGTATAGAGGCCGCAACAAAAATTCGGGCCGAACAAGGCACCGCCCCGCGCATCATCGCCCTGACCGCCGACATTTTTGCCCAGCAGACCGAAGCCTTTATCAGCGCCGGATTTGACGCCTGCCTGACCAAGCCGATACGGCAAGCCGACCTGCTGGATACGCTTTCTGCGCCGCAGCTGCCGAATTAGATTGAACGCGGCGGCGATTTCGCGGATGCTGTGGCGAATTTACCAGCAAGGGGCTCGTCATGGATCATCTGTCAAACCACCCGGAAACCGCCGAAATGCAGGAAACCGATGCCGCGCATCACCTGCATCCGTTTACCGACACTGCGGCGCTGAACGAAAAGGGCGCGCGGATTATCACCAGCGCCAAGGGGGTGATGCTGCGGGATAGCGACGGCCGGCAGGTGCTTGACGGGATGGCCGGTTTGTGGTGCGTGAATATCGGCTATGGCCGCAACGAACTGGCCGATGTGGCCGCACGACAAATGCGCGAGTTGCCCTATTACAACACGTTTTTCCAGACCAGCCATCCGGCGGTGATCAAACTGGCTGAACGCATCGCGCAGCTTACGCCGGGTGATCTGAACCGGACGTTCTTTTCCTGCGGTGGCTCGGATGCCAACGACACCAATATCCGGCTGGTGCGGCATTACTGGGCCTCGCTGGGCAAGCCGGAAAAGACCGTTATTATCAGCCGGACCAACGCCTATCACGGCTCGGCAATCGGCTCGGCCAGCCTTGGCGGGATGAGCGCGATGCACGCGCAGGGCGGCTTGCCGATTCCGGGGATTTCCCATATCGCGCAGCCCTATTGGTACGCCGATGGCGGCGATCTTTCCCCCGAGGAATACGGGCTGGTTGCCGCCCGCGCCCTGGAGGCCGAGATCGAGCGGCTGGGCGAAGCAAACGTCGCGGCCTTTATCGCCGAACCGGTGCAGGGGGCCGGCGGTGTGATTGT
The DNA here is from genome assembly GCA_027069385.1 of Paracoccaceae bacterium. GTDB lineage: Bacteria > Pseudomonadota > Alphaproteobacteria > Rhodobacterales > Rhodobacteraceae > UBA3077. The sequence continues at coordinate 5,801 of JALXER010000009.1, read as the reverse complement.
GCCGCCCTCGACCTACTGGCCGGAAATCCAGCGCATATGTGACGCGCATGAGATCCTGCTGATTGCAGACGAGGTCATTACCGGCTTTGGCCGGACCGGCAACTGGTTCGGTTGCCAGACCTACGGGATTCGTCCCGATATCATGACCATCGCCAAGGGGCTTTCATCGGGCTATCAGCCGATTGGCGGTTCGGTTGTGTCCGAGAAGGTGGCGGCGGTGTTTGCGCAAACCGGTGGCGAGTTCGCGCATGGCTATACCTATTCGGGGCATCCGGTGGCGGCAGCGGTAGCGCTGGAAAACCTGCGCATACTGGACGAGGAACATATCGTTGAAACCGTCGGCGCGGATACCGGCCCCTATCTGGAGCAACGCTGGGCCGGGTTGGCCGATCATCCGCTGGTCGGGCAGGCGCGCAGTTCGGGCATGATGGCAGCGATCGAGATGACCCCCGACAAATCCGCGCGCGCACCGTTTGAAACACCGGGATCGATCGGGCCGATCTGTCGGGATTTCTGTATCGAAAACGGGCTGGTCATGCGCCATGTCGGGGATAAAATGATCATCGCACCACCGCTGGTCATCAGCCGCGACGAGATCGACCAGTTAATAGAGAAAGCGGTCAAATCGCTGGACCAGACACTTGCAGCGGCAACTGAACAAGGCCTGATGAAACCCGGCACCCGCTGACGACCGGGCGCTCCCGCCTGCTGTCGGCATCATTGCTTGCGCAATGAGCCTCCAGCAGTTGGGCCGGGCCCTCGGCTTCGCCATCGGGCGGGGGCCTTGCCCCCTCTTGGCTGCGCCAATTCACCCCTGCGGGGGAATAGCGGCAAGGGTGCCGCCTAGTGCCCGTTCTGCCCGAGCGAAGGCGAGGACGGAACGGGGCCGACCGCAGGTCGGCCCGGCCCAAAGGGAAGCTTGTGGTTGCGGAACGCAATCGCAAGCTGGACTGCGGGAGTGCCCCGGTTCAGGCCCGTTCCTGCCAGTGGTCAATCCAGCAAGGCTTGCGCGGCAACCGATTTCATCGCCGCCAGTATCATTACCACCGCCGATTCCCGAAACGAGCGCATCAGCTTGATGTGGAACCCGTTATCAAGCGGCAGCACAATTGCCGGACAGTGGGCCAGATCAACCCGCGCCACCTGCCCCGGCTGCATCGCCTGCACATCCAGCCCGCAAAGCCGCGCCATCACCGCCCCCGCATCCGCGCCCGTCAGGTCCAGCCCCGGCCACATATCCGTTACCTCGACCCCCGGTCCCTGCGTGCTGATCCAGGCATTATCCGCGTACCAGAACAGCGCCGGATCACCGCGCCCGGGCGCTGGCAGCCCGGCCTGACCGGTACCGATCAGAAACAGCGGCACCGCTTGCGCCGCCGCCAGCGCGGTTTGGCCCATTTGCACCGGCAGGTGCATTCCGGCAAACGGCTTTTCCGCGCTCAGTTCAACCATTCCCCTGCCCTCCGGTCTGCTCGATGAATACCGGGCTGACCACCTCGCAAATCGTGGTTACATCGCGCACATGATCCACCATGCGCAGTTGCTCTCCGATCCGCGCGCGCCCGTCCTGCAGCAGCGCCAGCCCGATCATATGGCCCAACACCGGCGAAAACGCCACCGAAGTCGTGTGCCCCCGCATATTTTCGCGCACGGGCGCGTCCTCCAAGTCAAACAACAGCGCCCCGCCGGTCAGTTGCCGCACCACCCCGGCCGGTTTGACTCCGACCAGTTGCAGCCCGCCCAGCCCGGGGCGGTGTGCCATTTCCTGCCCGATAAAATCCTCTTTGGCCGCGCCCATACGCCCGAACCCCAGATCGTCGAGCGTCACCCGCCCGTCAATTTCGGCATGGGTCAGAAACCCCTTTTCGATGCGCAATACATTCAGCGCCTCCAGCCCGTAGGCCCCACCGCCCAAACTCGCCACGCGCTTGATTAACGTCGCAAACAGCGCGGCGCCGAACCGTGCGGGCACCGCGAGTTCATAGCCAAGCTCGCCCGAGTAAGATATCCGGAACAGCCGCGCATCCACCCCGCCGATACGCACCGGCGCATACCCCATGAACGGCAGATCGACCGCCCCGTCCAGCAGCCCTTCCAGCGCCGTGCGCGCCTTGGGTCCGGCAATGGCGAATTGCGCCCATTGGTCCGAGACCGCCGCGATCTGCACATCCAGTTCGGGCCACAGGCATTGCGCGCAGAATTCAAGATGCGAGAGCACCTGCCCCGCCGCGCCGGTCGTGGTGCTGAGCAGGTAATGCGCCTGCCCAAGCCGCGTTACCGTGCCGTCATCCATGACCAGCCCGTCCTCGCGCAGCATCAGCGCATAGCGCACGCGGTTTTGCGCCAGCGTCGCCAGACCCGTCGCATAGACCCGATCCAGCAGGGTCAGGGCATCGGGGCCGAGCACCTCTATCTTGCCAAGGGTGGATACATCGCAAACACCCACGTTGTTGCGCACCATCAGCACCTCGCGGTCACAGGTTTGCCGCCAGTATTTTTCGTCGCGCGCCGGAAACAGAGAGGCGCGCTTCCACAAGCCTGCATCGACCCATTTCGCCCCAGCCTTGAGCGCCACCGCATGCGCGGGGGAACGGCGTTCGGGGGCAAAATGCGCCCCCTTTTGCCGACCGGCCAGCGCGCCGATCTGTACCGGCGTATAGGGCGGACGATAGATGGTGGTGCCGGTATCGCTGATGCTTTGGCCAGTCAGTTCGGCCATGATTGCCAGCGCGGGCACGTTGGCGTGCTTGCCCTGATCCGTAGCCATGCCCAAGGTGGTATAGCGTTTCATATGCTCGACCGAGCGGAAATTCTCGCGGTGCGCCAGTTGCACATCCTTGACCGTCACGTCGTTCTGGAAATCGAGCCACGCACGCTTGCCCGCCACATGCCAGAACGGGGTAATGGTGGTGGGCGCATCCTCGGCCTGCGGGATATCGGGCAGGTCTTGCCCGAACAAGTCGGCCGCCAGTTGCGCCCCGTTTTGCAGCGCCGCATGGGTTGAAAAATCCCCATGGGCAGCACCGGCGGCGCGCAGCCCCGGCACGCCGTCACCCGCAGGGACAAAGGCGGCAATGTCATCACGCCAAACCGGCCGCGCCCCCATATGGGAACCAAGATGCAGCGCCGGATTCCACCCCCCCGAGACCGCCAGCACATTGGCGTTGACCTGCGTGCGGCTGCCGTCGGAATGCGCAACGGTCAGGCGCTCCAGCCCCAGCCGTCCGGCGGTGTTGACCACCTGCGCACCGGTCATCACAGGGCAATCGAGATCGGGCACCGCATCGGCGCGCGTGTCGATCAGCGCGGTTACGGTCACACCCGCATCCAGCAGGTCGCGCGCCGTGCGCCAGCCGTCATTATTGTTGGTAAACACCGCCACCCGTTGCCCGGGCACCACGCCGAAACGGTGCAGATAGGTGCGCACCGCACTGCCCAGCATCACGCCGGGCCGGTCGTTATTGGCAAAGGCGATCATGCGTTCATGGGCACCGCTGGTCAGCAGCGCGTGGCGGGCAACGATATTCCAGAAAGTCTGGCGCGGGGCCTCTGCGGGGTTGGGCACATGGTCCGCCACCCGTTGCAGCGCGCCATAAGTACCCCCGTCATAGGCACCGGTAACGGTGGTGCGCAGCATCAGCGTCACGTTGGGCAGGCTTTGCAATTCGTCCCGGATGCCGCTTGCCCAGTCCAGCCCGCTATGGCCGCCGATTTCTATGGCCTCGCCATTCAGGCGACCCCCGACCAGCGGTTCTTCCTCGGCCAGAATCACCCGTTTTCCGGCCCGTCCGGCGGTCAGCGCCGCCATCAGCCCCGCCGGCCCCGCACCGATCACCAGCAGGTCACAATGGGCCGTGGCCTTGTCATAGCGCGCCGGATCAGGCAGACCCGACAAGCGCCCCAGCCCTGCGGCACGCCGGATCAACGGCTCGTACAGCTTTTCCCAGAACGACGCGGGCCACATGAAGGTCTTGTAATAGAAACCCGCCCCGAAAAACGGTGACAGCATATCATTCAGCGCCATCACATCCCAGCCCAGCGAGGGCCAGCGGTTCTGGCTACGTGCGCTCAACCCCTCGAACAGCTCTTGCGTGGTGGCGCGGGTATTGGGCAGCCGTTCGGCCCCCGTGCCGATTTCCATCAGCGCGTTGGGTTCGGTCGAATCGGCGCTTAGCACCCCGCGCGGCCGGTGATATTTGAAGCTGCGCCCCATCACCCGCACCCCGTTGGCCTGCAATGCCGAGGCCAGCGTATCGCCGGGGTGGCCGCAATAGGGCTTGCCGTCAAAGGTAAACGGAATGCTTACCCCGGTATCGACACCGTGGCCGTATCGCGCCAGCCGGGTCATCGCGCAACCTCGCGCGCCAGTTCCACCGCCAGCACCCGATGCGAGGACACGTTGCGCACCACCCGCAACCACGCCCGACAACCGGCGCTATGCTGCCACAGCTCGGCGTGCTCGCCCGCCGGATTGTCGCGCAGGTTCACATAGGCATGAAACCCCGCACCACCCGTCGGGCGGTTCATCAGCGAGGCGGCACCCAGATAGGTAAACTCGCCGCTGTCGCGCATTCCACAATTCGGGCAGTCTATTCTCATGGTTTCCCTCAATGCAGGTTGGGTTGCGCGCCGGAGGCCTCGTCATCGAGCAGATCACCGGTTTCAAAACGGTTCAGGCGGAACTTGCTGGCATGGTCGGCCATGCGGCCCGTGGCAATCAGATGGGCAAAGGCATCACCCGAGCCGGGCGTGGCCTTGAACCCGCCATAGCACCAGCCGCCATTCAGAAACAGCCCGTCAACCGGAGTCCGGTCGATAATCGGCGCGCCATCCATGGTCATGTCCATGATCCCGCCCCAACTGCGCAGCATCCGCGCCTTGCCCATAGCGGGCAGCATGGTCATGCCCGCCTGCGCCACATGTTCGACCATCGGCAGGTTGCCGCGCTGCGCATAGGAATTATAGCCGTCCAGATCACCACCAAACACCAGCCCTCCCTTGTCCGACTGGCTGATATAGAAATGCCCCATGCCATAGGATATGACCCCGTGCACGATGGGCTTGACCGCCTCGGTCACAAAGGCCTGCAAAACGTGGCTTTCGATCGGCAGGCGCAGCCCGGCCATTTCGCCCAGTTGCGAGGTCCGCCCCGCCACGCACAGCCCGACCTTGCCCGCCCTGATCGCCCCGCGCGTGGTCTGCACGCCGGTAACGCGGCCGTTTTCAACGTCGATTCCGGTGACCTCGCAATTCTGGATCAGGTCCACGCCGCGACGATCGGCCGAGCGCGCAAACCCCCATGCTACCGCGTCATGGCGCGCGGTGCCGCCGCGACGTTGCAACAACCCGCCATGGATCGGAAAGCGCTCGTTCTGGAAAGACAGGTAGGGCGCATAGCGCCGCACCCCTTCACGGTCCAGCAGTTCCGCGTCATCCCCCGTGGCCCGGTTGGCATTGCCCCGCCGCGCCAGCGCATCCATCTGCCCGTCATTATGGCCCAGCAACAACACCCCGCGTTGCGACAACATCACGTTGTAATTCAGTTCGGATTCCAGATTCTCCCACAGTTTCAGCGAATGGGAATAGAATTCGAGGTTGCCGTCCAGCAAATAGTTCGCCCGCACAATGGTGGTGTTGCGCCCCACATTGCCGCCACCCAGATAGCCCTTTTCCAGCACCGCCACATTGGTAATGCCGTGGGTTTTCGCCAGATAATGCGCCGTGGCCAGCCCGTGCCCCCCGCCCCCGACGATGATCACATCATAGGCCGGTTTCGGGTCGGGGTCACGCCACACCGGCTG
>JALXER010000008.1 GCA_027069385.1 Paracoccaceae bacterium | reverse complement strand
GCTCGGGGCGGTCCGAGCCGCCATTCGGGGCCAGTTCGACGATATACTGGGCAAAGGTCTCGGCAAAGCCGGTCAGCGGTCGCGCCATAATCCAGGCGCGGGTGCCGGTCCAGTGGGGCAGGTTGCTGGTGACGATATCGCTAAAGGTGCCTTTGGGGATCAGGGCATAGGCGTCGGTGAAGGTGGCGCGGTCTTTGGTGATCCGGGTTTGAGGAGGCAGGCCTCCGGTCGGGGAATAGGTGCGGTTGGTCATCGGGGTGCCTTGGTTGATGGGCGTGTTCGGGTCAGCATAGGGGCAATTCGTGTGCAGGTGAAGGGAATAAACCCGCGTGGGGCCTCCGGTCTCTTCGGGGAGCCGCAAGCGGCCCCCCTCATCAACCGGGCATGGGGCAAGCCCCATGCGGGGGCGTTCACGCCCCCCTTGCCCGTAAACGGGCAATTCCCCCCCTGAAAGTATTTACGAAAAATGGAAGGTGTTGTCGCCTCACGCATGTGACGGGGGCACGGGGGCTGGCCCCCGGGGCCGACCGAAGGTCGGCCCGGCCCAAAGGGAAGCTGTTGGCTGGCTTTAGCCAGGCAATAGCTGGACTGCGGGAGCGCTACGAATCCTGAAAGAACTGCGGCAGGCTGTCGGCTTTGGCGGCGGTGCATAGCCAGTCGAACAGGAATTCGCTGGTCGAAGTGAAGCCGATGATGCAAAAGCTTTCGGATGCGGCGTCTTCCAGCCAGAACGCTGCCGCCAGTTGGCCGATACGGGTACGGCGAAAGTCGCCCTGTTTGAACCCGTCCGGCGACAGGTCCACCGGCGCGCCTTTGGCCAGCACTTCGCGGGCACCTTTGCCTGCAATGCAGATCATCGCGCGGGCATCCGACACGTCAACCGCCATGGCGTGGCCATCCAGTCCGGCATCGATCTTGCGGGCCAGCGCGGCGGTATCTTCATCGGGCTTGCATAACAGCAGCAATTCATCGGGCGACATCCATGCCAGCCCGTGATCAAACCCGCCAGTGATCCGGCGTTGTTTGGGCACGGCATGGCCGGTCAGGGCCTTGATCCGCGCGCAGGTAGCCTTGTCGGACAGATCGGCGCGGATGGTGATCATGCCGATCCGGTGATGTTGCATCAACATGACCGACCCGTGGGTCGCCATGCGGGTCGGGGGGAATATATCAGGCATTCTGGCGGCTCCCTTCCTTGTCATAAAACACCGGATCAACCACGGTGGCGCGGATAGAGGTGCTTCCGTCCAGCGGAAATTCCAGCACCTCGCCCATGCGTTTCGATCCGCCCTTGATCAACGCCATGGCAATCGGGTGGCCCAGCGTCGGCGAATAATAGGTCGAGGTCACATGGCCGATGATCGCACCGTTTTGCACTGCCGCCGCCCCGTCGGGCAGCACGGTTTGCCCGTCAACCGAAGCCAGCCCGACCAACTGTTTGCGATCCGGGTCCTGCATATGGCTGCGCAACTGCGCCCGCTTGCCCAGAAAATCGTCTTTCTTTTTGGAGATCGCCCAGTGCAGCCCCAGATCCTGCGGAATTACCGTGCCGTCGGTTTCGTCGCCAATCATGATAAAGCCCTTTTCGGCCCGCATCACATGCAGGGCCTCGGTCCCGTAAGGGGTAATGCCGAATGCCGCGCCGGCCTGCAGCAAAAGCAGCCACAGGCGCAGCCCCTGTTGGGCGGGCACGGCGATTTCATAGGACAGCTCGCCCGAGAAAGAGATCCGGTAGGCGCGTGCGGGAATGCCCGCCAACTCGCCCGTTGTAAAGGCCATGAAGGGCAGGTTTTCGCGAGACACATCCAGACCGCCCAGCGATTCCAGCACCTGACGCGCCTTGGGGCCAACCACGGCGATCTGGGCGTATTGCTCGGTCAGGTTGGTGGTATAGACCTTCAGGTCCCACCACTCGGTCTGCAACCATTCCTCCATCCAGGCATGCACCCTTTCGGCCCCGCCCGAGGTGGTGTGACACAGAAATTCATCCGGTCCCAGCCGCGCCACTACACCGTCATCGAACAGAAACCCGTTTTCCGTGCACATCAGCCCATAGCGGCAGCGGCCCGGTTTCAGGGTTGACATCATGTTGGTATAGATCAGGTCCACAAAGCGCCCCGCATCGGGACCTTTGACCAGAATTTTCCCCAGTGTCGAGGCATCCAGCATCCCGACCGAACCACGGGTGGCGTTGATCTCGCGGGTGACCGCTTGCGCCGTGGTTTCATCGGGGAGCCGATAGGTATAGGGGCGGCGCCAGTCGGCCACCGGTTCCCATACGGCGTGATGCGTGTCGTGCCAGTCGTCCAGAACCGTCTTGCGCAGCGGCTTGAACAGCGGCCCGCGCGCCTCGCCAGCGATAGCCCCGAGCGAAATCGGCGTATAGGGCGGGCGAAAGGTGGTGGTCCCCACGGCGGGGATATCGGCATCCAGACTGTCGGCCAGCACCGCCAGCCCGTTGATATTGCTTAGCTTGCCCTGATCGGTCGCCATGCCCAGCGTGGTATAGCGCTTGGTGTGTTCAACCGATTCATAACCTTCCTGCGCGGCCAGTTGTACATCGGTCACCTTGACGTCGTTCTGGAAATCCAGCCATGTTTTCAGGCGCAGCTTGTAGGGGGCTTTGGCAGGCATGGACCAGATCGGGGCCAGCGGGGTTTCTGCCGGTGCAGCGTTACCACGCGCGGCCTCCTCGGCGAGGCGCGAAGGACGCCCCACCTCGTCGGCCGCCTGCCGCCCTGCTGCCATGGCATCTTGCTGGCAGGCCGCGGCACCAAGG
>JALXER010000007.1 GCA_027069385.1 Paracoccaceae bacterium | reverse complement strand
CATGCCCGGTTGATGAGGGGGGCCGCTTGCGGCTCCCCGAAGATACCGGAGGCCCGGGTTCCTGCGGTTAGTTTGGCACCGGGAACCCGCAATCCATTCCATTTTGATATGCGATGGATTGCGCGTTCAGGTATTCTGTCGTAACCGGGGGCACTGCTGGCGCGGTGAGCGTTCCGTACGCATAAAAGGCGAGTAAATCACATGCGGTGATGCCCACATCCAGTTGCGCCGGACTGGCGGCATTATAGGTATCATTTATCAGTTTTTTAATCTGCCCCAGCGGCATGCTTATGCGGTCTCCATATCCGGGTATCGTCGGATCGTCATCGTCGACATAATCCCGCAGGTCGCAAAACAGCTTGGTCACGTTGCCGACATAGGCCTCTCCTTCGGCGGGGGCGGCCGCGCCGGCGGGCAGCAGGCCGTAATCTGCGTTTTCGTCATAATGGGTGATACAGCGGCTTCGGGTGGCGCGGTTCATAAAGTTGGCAAACCCCTCGGTCAGCGCCAGTTGCGGGTATTCCAGCGAAGCCACGCCCCAGCTGGCATTGCCGTTCCGGTTCTCTGTGCCCCCGGCACAGCCCGAGCACGCCCCGAGTGTTCCGCCAAAAGCGCGGGCATAGACCGTATGACCGTATTCATGCATAATAATGGTTCCGTTCGTCCAGTTCACCGGAACCCGGCACTTGATGGAGTGGGCATTGGCTACGCAAAACGGAGTGGGCGAAACCGGATAGCGCAGTTTGAGTTCGCCATAGCTGTCATACTCGAAATCGATGCGGTTCAGTTGGTGGGCATATTCGGTTGTGTCCAGCAAAGCCGCAAAAAAGTTGGCGGCCTGTGCGTGATCGTCGGCAGGAGAGGTTGGAAACACGGTTTCGAAATTCAGATCACCCAAATCCACATCGGCCCCTAATACCATCAGCGGCGTGGCAATACTGGCGCTCGGATATGCAACTTCATACAGGTCGCCGTTGCCATCGTAGACTCCAAAACAGCGGTCAAAGACGTTGTTATAGGTCAAATCACACAGGCGCGCGGTGATAACCACGGCAATCCGGGTTCCATCGCCGCAGGCATCGGTCTGGTCCCACTCGAACGAAAACCTGCCATGCCGGTTGATCAGGTCCTCGCTTACCAGTTCGGGTTCCACCGTGCAATTTGCGCCATTAAGGGTGTCGATTTCATAAAGCTGGGCGGTCATTCCGCGCGCGGCCAGATAATTGTCAACCTGTCCCGCAGCACCTCCTGACACGTTAACCGCGCCAGGGTTGCCGGTCGGGTCATATCGTTCGTCGAAATACCCGTCCCTGCGTTGATCATTGAAAAACACGCGCCCCTCTATCATATAGGTTTGCGCAAATAAAGAAGTTGAAATGATCAAGTTAAGACCAAGAACAAATAAAAATTTAGCGAGCATTATCGGTATCCTTAAAGAAATGAAAGTTTGATCATAGAAAGTATTCTTCGATGCTCAAGCCGGAACGGTTACACACCGCCGAATTCACGCTAGATTCACAGTATCGCGCACTCGGGCCTTGATCATTTGCGCGGCGCGGTTAGTGTCGTGCGAATGACCTTGTCCACCGTCCTTATTGTTTTATTCGCCGCTATGCTGCATGCAACGTGGAATGCGATGATGAAAGCCTCGGCGGATCGGCTGGTGGTGCTGGGGTTGTTGTCAACCGGGCATGTGGTTTTCGGGGTGGTTCTGGCGCTGCAATCTCCGCTACCCGACGTGGCAAGCTGGGGGTATATTGCGGCCTCTACGGTGATCCATTTCGCCTATTATTTTCTGCTCTACCATTCTTACCGTCTGGGCGACCTGAGCCATGTTTACCCGATCGCAAGGGGCATGTCGCCGGTGCTGGTGGCGCTGGGTGCGCAGGTCTTTGCCGGTGAATCGCTGCCGGTGCTGGCATGGTTGGGCATTCTGGTTGCGTCAGGGGGCATATTCATGTTGGCGGGCAACCTTTTCAAACGGCAATTGCCGCCGATAATGGTGCTTACCGCCATGGCCACGGGAACGATCATCGCCATGTATTCGGTCGTGGATGGTATGGGGGTGCGGGCGGCGGGCACGCCACGGGGCTATATCGGCTGGCTGTTTGTCATGGAGGGCATCGCCGCCGGTTTTATCTTTTTGCGCCTCGGGCGGCGAATGTGGTACATCCGCCGCAACACGCTGGTGCTGGGAATTTCGGGCGGGGTGATCTCGGCGCTGGCCTATGGGCTGGTGATTTACGCAAATTCGCTGGCACCGCTTGGCATGGTATCGACGCTGCGAGAAACCTCGGTGATTTTCGCGGCACTGATCGGCGTGGTCATTCTGCATGAACGCCCGTGGAAACGCCGCGTCGTGGCGTCTGTGGTCGTGGCGGTTGGTGTGATGTTGCTGGGCGGGGCGATGCACTAGGGCGTAGACCTATAAACCGCAGGCCACCAGTTTGGCAGATTTTCGTTCTGACCAGGCGCAAGGGCGCAGGAATAGTGGTTGTTCGCCGGGAAAACCTTCCCCCGGAAGGTTTTCTTTTCCGGCTCACTTCTCGGCCTTGCAATGCAGTCAGGGCGAAAATCTGCCAAACCCGAAGGGCGCGATCCTCGCTTCATCTCAATGGCTCGGGGCGCTTGCAAAGGGAACCACCCTGTGCCGCGCGCCCCAAACCATTGATATATCGCGAGGATCGCGCTGGCGACGTGTGGTTTATAGGTCTACGCCCTAATCATCTGGAACTGTAATTTGTATCATTGTCTGGACTGAGTTTCAGGAGGTGATGCGATGGCTGGACGCGTAGCGG
>JALXER010000006.1 GCA_027069385.1 Paracoccaceae bacterium | reverse complement strand
GGTCACCGCCACGACCTCGTTCTTTGCCAGATTCAGCGAAAACGGCTTGGCACCGGGTTTCAGCACAATATCCATCAGCCTGAGCGCAGCGCCAGAGGTGCGCGGAATGTCGATGGTCACGTCGGCCATGCTATGGCCCAGCATCGCCCCGACCGCGCCTTCGTAATCAAGGCTATCCCCCTCGAACACGCCCGAGATCCTGCCGTCGCGCATGGTGACAATCCGGTCGGCAATGCGGCGGATATCGGACATGCGGTGCGAGATATAAAGAATGGCAACGCCGGAATCGCGCAGCCGGTCGAGCAATTCAAACAGCCGCCCCGCCTCGGCAGCGGACAGCGACGAGGTCGGCTCGTCAAGAATAAGCAGCTTGGGTTCGCGCGCCATTGCCCGCGCAATCGCCACCAGTTGCCGGTCGGCAAGGCCCAACTCGCTGACCGGCTGGCCAACATCCACATCCAGCGCCATTCTGGCCGCGATCTTGCGCGCTTCCTGACGGTTGCGGCGTTTGTTCATAAAAAAACCGCCGCCCGGGCGCGCCAACTGGTCCAGCATCAGGTTGGAGGCCACATCAAGATCGGGAATCACCCCGTCATTGATGCTTTGATGCACCGTCACCACACCGGCCTGAATGGCCGCCGCGGGCGTGGCGGGCATGAAAGGCGTACCATATAGCGAGATCGACCCGTCATTTGCCGGATGAACGCCGCATAACACCTTGACCAACGTGGATTTTCCCGCGCCGTTCGCGCCCATCAAAACCGTGACATTGCCTTTGAACATCTCCAGATCGATGCCGCGCAGCACCTCGTTTTCGCCAAAACGCTTGGTGATTCCCTTGATTTGAACCGCTGGACTTTGCACAGATACCCCCTTGGATAAGAAAGACTAACGACGCTTTCTGGCAAATGTCAACATCTATTGACATTTGCACGTTTGTCTTGAAGATTAGGCTAAACATCCCGCCGAGAGGAGGAATCACATGACCGGAACAGATCAGGACTATGCGCCGTTAAGCGTTGAAACACTGGGGGCGCGACTCGGTGGGATCGAGACGATCACCCGAATCGTTGGCTCTGACAGCGCTGCGTGGCAGGTCAAGGAAGTGGGCGATGGCAACCTTAATCTGGTGTTCATCGTCAAAGGCTCCGCCGGCACGGTGATTGTCAAACAGGCGCTGCCCTATGTGCGCCTGGTCGGCGACAGCTGGCCATTACCGCTCAAACGCGCCTATTACGAATATAACGCGCTGATCCGGCAGGCGAAACGCGACCCGGGCACGGTGCCCGAGGTATACCATTTCGACGAAACGCAGGCGATTATCGTGATGGCGTTTCTCACCCCGCATATCATCCTGCGCCATTCCCTGATGGCAGGCACGCGCCATGACGGGCTGGCGGGGGTGCTGGGCCGGTTTTGTGCCCGCACGCTGTTTCGCGGCTCGCCATTGTCGATGGACGCGGCCCGACGCAAGGCCGATATTGCGCTATTCGCCGAATCGGTTGAACTGTGCGACATCACCGAAACGCTGGTATTCTCGGACCCGTATTTTGACGCCGAGCGTAACCACCACACACCCGGGCTGGATGCGCTGGTGGCCAGGTTGCGCGCCGATGTTGACCTGAAAGTGGGCGCGCACCAGATGAAGGAGCGCTTTCTGACTCGGGCCGAAACCATGCTGCATGGCGATTTGCATACCGGCTCGATCATGGTGACCGCCGACGAAACCAAGGTGATCGACCCCGAATTCGCGCTTTACGGCCCCATGGGCTTTGACATCGGCATGTTGCTGGGCAATTTCTGGATGGCCTATTTCGCGCAGCCCGGCCATGGCAACGACGCGGATTATCAGGAATGGATTCTGGGGGTGATTGCCGAAATATGGGACACGTTCACCACCGAATTCAGCCATTTGTGGCGGACCGAGCGCACCGGCATTCTGTTCGAGGCCTCTTTGTTCGAGGATCAGGGCGACGGGCTGGGGGCGGAACAGGCGCTGGCCAACAAATTACAGGAAATCTGGCAAGATACCCTTGGCTTTGCCGGTGTCGAAATGATCAGGCGCACGCTAAGCCTTGCCCATATTGCCGAGAATGACAGCATCGAAGACGAGGCATTGCGCGCCCAGTGTGAAGGGCGCGGATTGCGTCTGGGGCGGCAACTGGTCGTGAACCGCAACGGGATGGACTCGATTGCGGTTGTCAATGATTTGGCCCGCATCATCGCGAGGGAGAAATAGAATGAAAGTAGGCGACAAGCATTATCGGTCCATCTGGTTTGATGAACCAAGCGGACAGGTCCAGATTATCGATCAGCGGTGGCTGCCGCATGAATTTCGCGTGGTGGACCTGAAGGTCCGCGACGATTTCGTCAAGGCGATCCGCGATATGTGGGTGCGCGGGGCGCCGCTGATCGGGGCCACGGCGGCCTATGGCGTGGCGGTTCAGATGGCGCTGGACCCGTCGGACAAATCGCTGTCCGAAACGTGGGATATTCTGCACGAAACCCGCCCGACCGCGATCAACCTGCGCTGGGCACTGGATGCGATGACGGCCTTGTTGCAGCCCCTGCCCGAGGGCGAACGCGCCGCAGCGGCGATGAAGCGCGCCCATGAAATTGCTGACGAAGATGTGGAATGCAACCGGATGATCGGGGTACACGGGCTTGAAATCATCCGTGAAATCGCTGCCAAAAAGCAGCCGGGCGAGGTGATCAACATCCTGACCCACTGTAACGCCGGCTGGCTGGCCACGGTGGACTGGGGCACGGCGACCAGCCCGATGTATCATGCGGTGCAGGACGGCATTCCGATTCATGTCTGGGTCGATGAGACCCGCCCGCGTAATCAGGGGGCCTTGCTGACCGCATGGGAAATGAACAGCCACGGCATCCCCCATCATCTGATCGTCGATAATGCCGGCGGGCATCTGATGCAGCACGGGCAGGTTGATCTGGTTATCGTGGGCACCGACCGCACCACGGCGCATGGCGATGTGTGCAACAAGATCGGCACCTATCTAAAGGCGCTGGCGGCGCGCGATAACGGCGTGCCTTTTTATGTCGCCCTGCCCTCTCCGACCATTGACTGGACGGTAAAGGATGGCGTGGCCGAGATCCCGATCGAGGAACGCACCGATTCCGAGGTAACCCATGTGCAGGGCAAGCTGGCCGATGGCAGCGTGACCGAGGTACAGATCAGCCCTGACGGCACCCCCGGCGGCAACCCGGCCTTTGACGTGACACCGCGTCGGCTGGTAACCGGCCTGATCACCGAACGCGGCGTCTGCGAGGCGTCTCCGGAAGGGTTGGCAGGGCTGTTCCCCGAGCGGGTTTTGCAATAGACGCAATAGACAGGGTCGCAAAACGCGGCGCAGACAAGGAATACGGGCATGGTACAGAACAGATGGAATGACGCAGAGGCACAGAAATTTGTCGATGCAGCCGGGGACGATCCGGCGGATCGTGAATTGGCGCTGCGGGTCTATAGCTCCAGAATTATCGGGCAAGACCTGAATCTGGTGCTGCATGGCGGTGGCAACACCTCATGCAAGCTGAAACGGCGTGACATTTTCGGCCATGAAATCGACGTGCTGCACGTCAAGGGCTCGGGCTGGGATCTGGGCGTGATAGAGGCCGCGGGCCTGCCCGGTGTGCGGCTGGACAACCTGCTGGAACTGCGTGCGCTCGATGCGCTTAGTGACGAGGATATGGTTAATCTGCAACGGGCGAATCTGCTCGATTCAACCTCGCCCAACCCGTCGGTCGAAACTCTGCTGCACGCCTTTCTGCCGCATAAATATGTGGATCACACCCATGCTTCGGCAATGCTGTCGCTGGCCGATCTGCCCGATGTGGAAAACGTGGTAAAGCAGATTTTCGGTGACCGGCTGGTCTGTGTGCCCTTTATCATGCCCGGGTTCGAACTGGCCAAGGTGGCGGCCGAAGTCTATGACGCCAACCCCGATGTCGAGGGGCTTATCCTGATCAACCACGGTCATTTTGCCTTTGGCGACAGCGCGCGGCAAAGCTATGACCGGCTGATCGAGCATACCAATATGGTCGAGGCATGGCTGGAAAAAACCAGCGGGCAGGTGCCGGCACCGGCCACGGGTGGCTCGGGCGAAATGACCGCGCGGGCGCCGGATATCCTGCCGATGCTGCGCGGAATTATTGGCGAGGCAAACGCGCAGTTCACCGGCAACCCCGATATGGCGATGCCGGTCATGGACCTGCGCAACGGCGACAATGTGCAGACGTTTTTCAAACGCGACGATCTGGCGGCGCTGTCGCGGCGCGGGGTGGCAACGCCCGACCATGTGATCCGCACCAAAAACTATCCGCTGCACCTGACCGCCGATATTCTGAACGGCGGGCGCGCCGCTGTCAAAGCGGCGGTAGACGGGTTTATTGCCGAATACACCGCCTATTTCGATGAAAACAACGCGCGGCTAGGCGGGATCAAAACCATGCTGGCCCCGACTCCGAATCTGGCCTGGATAGAGGGCGTCGGGGTGGTGGGCATATCGGCCAACGCCAAGGCGGCCAGCGCGGCCAGTGACCTTGCCGCGCAGAATATCACCGCCATGACCAACGGCGAGGCCTGCGGCGGGTTCTATCCGGTCAGCCCGCAACAGTTGTTCGATATGGAATACTGGTCGTTGGAGCAGGCCAAGCTGGGCAAGGGCAAACCGCCCGCCCTGCAAGGCCGCATCGTGATGATCACCGGCGGCGGCGGCGCGATCGGGCTGGCAACGGCGCAGGCCTTTGCGGCGCTGGGGGCCAATATCTTTCTGGTTGATCTGGAGCAGGCGGCGCTGGACAAGGCGCTGGATACGCTGGGGGCGGGCCATGGTGGCGTGGCCCTGGATATAACCGGCGACGGCGCGGCGGATCAGGCGATGGCCGCCTGTATCGCGCGCTTTGGCGGGCTGGATATTCTGGTTTCCAACGCGGGCGCGGCATGGACCGGCGAGATGGCCGACCTGTCCGACGAAACCCTGCGGCGCAGTTTCGAACTGAATTTTTTCGCCCATCGCAATTTTGCCACCGCAGCGGCCAACCTGTTTGCCACGCAGGGGCGCGGCGGGCAAATCCTGTTCAACGTCTCCAAACAGGCGGTGAACCCGGGCAAGGGTTTTGGCGCTTATGGCATCCCCAAAGCCGCGACGTTCTTTTTGCTGCGCCAACTGGCGCTGGAACTGGGACCGGCGGGCGTGCGGGTTAACGGAATCAACGCCGACCGCATCCGCTCGGGTCTGCTGGACGAGGCGTTCGTTAGCGAACGGGCCAAGGCGCGCGGTGTGGACGAGGCAACCTATATGGCCGGCAACCTGCTGCGCCGCGAGGTAGAGGCCCGCCATGTCGGCGAGGCATTCGTGGCGCTGGCCCTGTCGGAACGCACAACCGCGCATGTGATGACGGTGGACGGGGGCAATATCGAAGCGGCATTGCGTTAGAGCGTAGCCCTAACAAAACTTTTCGTTGCCAAATGCTGGCGCTGCCTCAATACTCAGGTTAGTCTTGAATCACTTGAAACGGGGAGAACCGCATGTCCGGCACCATGATGCACCAGCAACTGACCATCGGGTCAATCATCGATCACGCCGCCCGCTATCACGGGCAAACCGAGGTGGTCTCGGTAGAGACAACCGGCGGGATGTACCGCTCCAATTGGGCCAAGGTGCAGGCCAATGCGCGGCGGCTGGCCTCGGCGCTGGAAAAACTGGGGGTTAAACAGGGCGAGCGCTGCGCCACGATTGCGTGGAACAACATCCGCCATCTGGAGATTTACTTTGGCGTGTCCTCGGCCGGTATGGTGACCCACACCATCAACCCGCGCCTGTTCCCCGAACAACTGGTCTATATTATCAACCACGCGCAGGATCAGGTGCTGTTTCTGGACAAAACCTTTTTGCCGATTGCGGCCAAGCTGGGCGAGCATCTGAAAACCGTCAAGCATGTGGTGCTGATGGGGCCGCGCGACGAGGAATCCGCCGCCATGGTCGAGGGGCTGCTGTTTTATGACGAGCTGCTGGAAACCGGCGACCCCGATTACACCTGGCCCGATGTTGATGAAAACGCCCCGTCGAGCATGTGTTACACCTCGGGCACGACGGGCCACCCCAAGGGGGTGCAGTATACCCACCGCTCGACGGTGTTGCACTCGATCGCGGGAAACCAGCCCGACGGCATCGCGATTTCGGCCACCGATACGGTGCTGCCGGTGGTGCCGATGTTCCACGTCTCGGCATGGGGGGTGCCCTATATTGCCGCGATGACCGGCTGTAAACTGGTGCTGCCGGGGCCGGGGCTGGATGGCGAAAGTCTGGTCAGGCTGATTGACGGCGAACAGGTTACGCTGGCGCTTGGCGTGCCGACCATCTGGATGGGCCTGCTGGCCGCGCTGGAATCGACGGGCAGCAAGGCGGCCAGCCTGCAACGCACCGTGGTCGGTGGCTCGGCATTGCCGCCATCGATGATTCCGGTGTTCAAGGAAAAATACGGCGTCGATCTGGTACATGCATGGGGCATGACCGAAACCAGCCCGCTGGGCACGCTGAACCAGTTGTTGCAAAAACACCAGTCGCTGGACGCGCAAGAGCAGGCCGAAATCCGGCTTGGTCAGGGCCGCGCCCCGTGGGGGGTAGAGCTGCGACTGGTCGATGAATCGGGCGCGGTGCTGCCCAATGACGGAAAAACGCAGGGCGATTTGCAAATTCGCGGCCACTGGATTGTCGAAAGCTATTTCGGTGCCGACGGCACAGCGCTGACCGATGACGGCTGGTTTGATACCGGCGATGTGGCAACCATCGATGCGGACGGCTATATGATTATCCGCGACCGCTCCAAAGATATCATCAAATCGGGTGGCGAGTGGATTTCGACGGTGGAACTGGAAAACATCGCCATGGCCCATCCCGGCGTTGCCATGGCCGCTGCCATCGCGGCGCGACATGAAAAATGGGATGAACGGCCGGTGCTGATCGTGGTCAAGGCCGAAGCGCAGGACCCTGACGAGGCCGAGCTTCGCGCCTTTTACGAGGGCAAGATTGCATCATGGCAAGTGCCCGATGCGGTTATCTTTGTTGATGAACTCCCCATCGGGGCCACCGGCAAAGTGCTGAAAAACAAACTGCGCGAAGCCTATGGCGACACCCTGATTTCCGGCACCTGACCACCTGCCAGCGGCAAGGGCACCTTATTGGTGCCCTTGAAAGGCCTTTGAATAGGTCTCGCGCAGGGCCTTTTTCTGCACCTTGCCCATGGTGTTGCGCGGCAATTCGGGCACGATGAATACCTTTTTGGGCTGCTTGAACTTGGCAAGCCTGCCGGCAAGATGGGCCAGCACATCGGCCTCGGTCACGGCGGATTGCGCCACGACCACCGCCGCCACGCCTTCGCCAAAATCGGGATGCGGCAGGCCGATCACCGCGCTTTCCTTCACGCTCGGCATTGCATCGATGCAGTCCTCTACCTCTTTGGGGTAGACATTGAAGCCCCCCGAAATAACCAGATCCTTGGCGCGGCCCACAATGGTGATGCGGCCGTCATCGGCCATGGTGGCCAGATCACCGGTGATAAAATAGCCATCCGCACGAAACTCCTCGGCGGTTTTTTCGGGCATCTGCCAATAGCCCGCAAACACGTTCGGGCCGGTGATTTCCAGCACGCCGACCTTGCCACGGGGCAACTCGGTGCCGGTGGCGTCGGCCACGCGGGCCTGCACGCCCGGCAGGGCAAAGCCGACCGTACCGGCAATGCGCGCGCCCGCGTAGGGGTTAGAGGTAATCATCCCCGCCTCGGTCATGCCGTAACGCTCCAATATCTTGTGGCCGGTGCGGGTTTCAAAAGCGGCAAAGGTATCTGCCAGCAGCGGTGCCGAGCCAGAGATAAACAGCCGCATTTGGTCACAGGTTTGCGCGGTGAAATCCGGTGCATCCAGCAGGCGGGTATAAAAGGTGGGCACGCCCATCATTACGGTGGCGCGCGGCAGGTCACGGATCACCGCAGCCGGGTCAAACCGGTTGTGAAACAGCACCGTTGAACCGTTAAGCAAGGCGCAATGCAGGGCGATAAACAGCCCGTGCACATGGAAAATCGGTAGGGCGTGCAGCAGCACATCGCCCTTTTGCCACGCCCAGTATCTGTGCAGCATTTGCGCGTTCGAGGCCAGATTGACATTGGTCAGCATCGCCCCTTTTGACCGCCCCGTCGTTCCCGAAGTATACAGGATCGCGGCCAGATCATCGGCGTCAGAAACCACAACTTCGCCCCCCGCGCCCACGCCCTGCGCCCGCCCGGGCAGGCTGCCGCCGCCCTGATCATCCAGCGTCAGGATACCGGCGTCAAAGGTGGTGGTAAAAGCGTCCCGCTCGGCCGGATCGCAGACAATCGCCTTTGGCGTGGCATCGGTCACAAAATACTGCACTTCGGGCAGGGTATAGGCGGTGTTGAGCGGAATAAAGATCGCCCCGATGCGCAGGCAGGCCAGATAAAGCAACACCGCTTCGGGCGACTTTTTGACCTGCACGATCACCCGATCCCCCTTTTGCACCCCCATATCCCGAAGCACCGCGCCATAACGACCCGACAGGGTTTCGACCTCGGCAAAGCTGGTTTCGCCGCGATCATGGATCAGAAAAGGCTGCCGCCTGTCTGTCGGAAAATGACGCTGGAACAGGGTGTAAAGGTTTGCGTTATTCGTCATGGTTTATCCTGAAAGGTCAAAGGTGCCACCCCCGCAAGGCAGCGTAACCGTATCGGCAATGGCAGACCAGTCCGAAGATGTCGAAAAACCAAAGCCGTTGCAGATTTGCACGCGGCCCGACAGGCCGACCCCTACACAGACAACATGCCGTCAATCGCAACAACTATGTGGGTTTTTGGTAGCGGGAGAGGGACTTGAACCCCCGACACGCGGATTATGATTCCGCTGCTCTAACCACCTGAGCTACCCCGCCAAACCGTGGCCTATTTAGGACAGCACAGGCGGGGGGTCAAGCGGCATTTGCGAAGAATTCGGGAAATCCGGTATTCGCCCCCTGCCCGCCTATCCCGAGGTCGATCCCCTGACGATATCCATAAACTCGCGACGTTGCTCGGGATCGGTTTCAAAGCTGCCCAGCATCGACTTGGTAACCATGTTCACCCCGGGTTTATGGACCCCGCGGGTTGACATGCAATGGTGCTCACCCTCCAGCATCACCGCAACCCCTTTGGGTTTAAGCACCTCGAACAAGGTGTTGGCGATCTGCGCGTTCATCTTTTCCTGTACCTGCAAACGCTTGGCATAGGTATCGACCACGCGGGCCAGCTTGGAAATGCCGACAACCCGACTGGTGGGAATATAGGCCACATGGGCAACCCCGATGATCGGGGCCATGTGATGCTCGCAATAGCTTTCAAAGCGGATGTTGCACAGGGTCACCATGCCCTGATAGCCGTCAACCTCGCCAAAGGTGCGTTGCAGCATTTCCACCGGATCTTCGTCATAGCCGCGAAACCACTGGCCATAGGCCTTGGTCACCCGTTTGGGGGTATCAAGCAGCCCTTCGCGGGTCGGATCATCGCCCGCCCAGCGCAGCAAGGTGCGCACGGCCTCCTCGGCCTGTTGCCGTGTCGGGCGACCGGTTTTGGCGATATCCTGCGTGTCGGTCTTGATGACCGGATTGATGACATTCATTGCATTCCCTTCCCGGCGAGCATGGGGCCTCCATCCTAGCACCTTCAGCCTAGCCAATTTCTGGCAGTTTTAAACACTGCCTAACAAATTGTTACCAAAAGGTTACTAAAGAATGAACGTATTAGAATTTAATCAACTTTGTGTCGAATTCAAGGCGTTCACGATATCGTCAAGCAGGTCCTGCCGATCTTCCAGCCCGACCGAAAGCCGCACCAGCCCGTCGGAAATGCCCAGCGCGGCGCGTTGGTCAGGGTCCAGCCGTTGGTGGGTGGTGGTAGCCGGATGGGTGATAATGCTTTTGGCATCACCCAGATTGTTAGAGATCAGCACGATATCTAGCGCGTCCAGAAACGCGAATGCCGCTGCCTTGCCGCCCGCCAGTTCCAGCGCCAGCACCGTGCCGCCGGCCTCCATCTGGGTCATGGCCAGATCATGCTGCGGGTGGTTGTCCAGCCCCGGAAAGATCACCGATTTCAGGCCGGGATGGCCTTGCAGCGATTGCGCCAGAAACAGGGCGGTATCGGCCTGCGCACGACAGCGCAGATCAAGGGTTTCAAGGCCCTTGAGCATCACCCACGCATTGAATGGGCTAAGCGCCCCGCCGGTATGTTTAAGATAGGTTTCCAGCGTCCCGCGCACAAAGTCACGTTTTCCCAGCACCACGCCGCCCAGACAACGGCCCTGCCCGTCGATATGTTTGGTGGCCGAGTACACCACCACATCGGCCCCGTATTCCAGCGCCCGCGAAAACACCGGCGTGCTGAACACGTTGTCCACCACCACCATTGCGCCGCTCGCATGGGCAATATCGGCAACGGCGCGAATATCGATGACCTCCAGCGTCGGGTTGGAGACGGTCTCGAAAAACACCAGTTTGGTGTCGGGGCGCATGGCGGCGCGCCACTGGTCCAGATCGATGCCGTCCACAAAGGTGACCTCGACCCCCATATCGGGCAGCAGGGTTTCGGTGATATAGAGGCAAGAACCGAACAGCGCCCTGGCCGCGACCACATGATCCCCCGATTTCAACTGGCAAAACAGCACCCCGCTGATCGCCGCCATGCCCGATGCGGTGGCAAACGCGGCCTCGGCCCCTTCGAGCGCGGCGATGCGGTCTTCGAACATGGCAACGGTGGGGTTGCCATAGCGGGCATAGATATATTCATCCTCGCCACTTTGCACAAAGCGCGCTTCGGCGGCTTCGGCGGACGGGTAAACGAACCCCTGCGTCAGGAATAACGCCTCGCTAAGCTCGCCATATTGGCTGCGCCGTGATCCTGTATGCACCAGTCTGGTGCGCGGTTTCCAATTATCAGACATGTTTTCTCCGGAGAATCCGGCCCCTGGTTTGCGTCGATGGGATCGGGCAAACGTGCCGCGACCTCTTTAGCGGAATATTTATCGTGGCCCGCAAGCTAGTCTGCCAAATCGCCACTGATTTTTGGCTACCACTTCACGCAATAAGTATCAAGGACTATGAATACCCATTTCCTTGAAAAGAGAGATCGCGCACGGTTACCGCTGTCTAGCTAGGGTCCTGACCCTAATTGATTGTGCTATCTTCTGATTCAATAGTTTTAAGCTTTTCAATGGTTGATTTCACACTTTTGCCAGGAAGCAACCAATGATCCAATTTAAACAAGGTGGAACGCCAAGCCGTAATTCCCAGTTCTGACTCAAGCGCTTCGTGGAACTCTGATTGTGTCCAGTATGCCTGCCCATATCCGGCATCTCCCAATAGCATCTTGGACCTTAGGCCTGTGCCATCAAATTCCAAAACATGTAAACGAGTCCATCCATTGCGCAGCAACCACCCCGTAACCATCCTGAATACTAAAACCGATCCAATATTGAACGCCGAATATAGAATGATGTATTTGAAAAATATGGAAAAGGCGTTTATTATTTCTGCTTTTCCATAGAAAACAGATGCTAAATCCAAGGCGAATAACAACCAAAAGTATATAGCCAAACCGAACCAAACAAGAAAGAAAGTGTTAGCTAATAAAAACCCCACCTGAAACGCTACATTTAGGTCATACATTATTGCATACAAAGGCTGCACAGGGCTTAGTTCCGACAAAACAGGGTAAAAAGAAGGCGAGTATTTGCGACTACCAATATCTCCCCGCCCCCCTATAAGATCGCCGGTTCTATAGCGCACCGATAGATCCGGTAATGCAATAAAGCCATTAAAATGTGGGTTTCTGCTCTCAACGATACGGCTAATTGTATTGGTTACTGTATCGGCAAGGGAAAGGCGCATAACGGGCCCCAATAGTTTAGTGTTCGAAAGAACTACTACGGGTCTTGCAAAGCGAAGATACGGGGTGAGCGCGTCGAAGCTCCATAAAAACACCCAGACGGTAGCGATCAAAGGGACAACCACCAATAGCGTTATGTCTAGGGCTTCATCTTGAGGAAAAAGTTGTTGCCATCTGTGTTCCATCGAGGAAAAAAAGTCAAATGCATCCGTGACAAGTTCAATCCGGTAAATCAAACCCGCCACAAGTATTGCCCAAATAATCCCGATGAGTACAAGCACCGCGCGATAAAGCACATCCCATCTGGATTTTTTCAACTGAACAGAGACAATCTGGTTTCGAGAAACATTTGCACCGAACAATTTAATAAACTCTTGATCCATATACCTGCATTCTCCAAATGAACTATCTGTGAACCACTTGAATTCAGACTTGTAATAAGCAACTTATGGCAATGCAATAACAAAGGATACCCTGATGAACAAACCGATTGACCTGTATTACTGGCCCACCCCCAATGGCTGGAAAATCCCGATTGCGTTAGAGGAACTGGGGCTGGACTATACCGTCCACATGATCGATATCGGCAAGGGTGATCAGTTTACGCCCGAGTTTCTGGCGGTATCACCCAATGGTAAAATACCGGCCATCGTAGACCCGGACGGCCCCGACGGCGAACCGATTTCCATTTTCGAAAGCGGTGCCATTTTGCAGTATCTGGCCCGCAAGACCGGCAAGCTCGGCGGCAATTCGGAGCGCAACCGGATCGAGGTAGACCAATGGCTGTTCTGGCAGGTCGGTGGCGTTGGACCGATGGCCGGTCAGGCGCATCATTTTCTGGTTTACGCCCCCGATATGGACCCGCCCCACGACATTCCCTATGCCAAAGAGCGGTACAGCAAAGAGGTTTCGCGCCTGTATGGCGTGCTGGACAAGCAATTGGAGGGTCGCGACTTTATCGCGGGGGATTTCTCTATCGCCGATATCGCGACCTGGGGCTGGGTGACCTTGTGGAAACGCCAGGGCCATGACATGTCAAAAACCCCCAACGTGGCGGCGTGGATCAAACGGGTTGGCGAACGCCCCGCGGTGATCAAGGGCCGCGCCGTCGGGTCTGACAAGCGCAAATAGCGCGGCGCTGCCGGCGCGGTGGCCGTTTGGTTCCCCGCGCCGGAAACCACCAGCCCGAAATTCGTTAAACTGGAATATTATTTTATATTACAGCAAGTTACGCTTACCCGATTGACCCTACTAAACCGGTTTAGTAGGGTTAATCAGACAAAGGTTTTCAAGCCCCGATTTCCGGTGCCTAGCGGTTTTCTTGCTGCATCACGAAAACAGACGCCCCGATGATCAACAGCGCCCCCACCCACAGGTTCCCCGAGGGCAAATATCCGAATACCAGCCACCCCGCCAACACATTCAGCGGCAGTTTCAGCAGGTCAAAGGGCTGGATGTAAGAGGCATCGGCGCACTCATAGGCCCGCGCCAGCAGGTACTGCGCCAACGCCGTCAACAGCCCCGCGCCAAGGAGGATCCAGATCGCCGCCCCGCCAGGTACGGCAAAACCGCTCCCTGCTCCGGCGAACACCGCGTTAACCGGCAATAACAGCGCCAGCAGGTAAACCGTAACCTTTTGCGCATCTTCCACCTGCGTCAGCCGTTTGGTCAGCAGGGAAGACCCCGCCCAAAGCGCCGCCGCGACCACCGGCATCAACGCATAGGCTGAAAACCCGTCGGCCCACGGCTCAAGAATAACCAATGCTCCGGCAAACCCCGCCCCCAGCGCCAGCCAGCGCGCCGGACCTACCTTTTCCTGCAAGAACAGCATCGCCCCCAGCGTCACGAAAAACGGAGAGGTCATTACCAGCGCGATCGCCTGCCAGATCGGCACATGTGCCAACCCCGCCACCCAGAACTGGATACCGGCCACTGCCAGCACGATCCGCGCCACATGCCAGACCGGATAGGCGGTTTTCAACCGGCGCAGGCCAAACCGGAACACCACCGGCAGGCTGAACATCATCGCGATAAAATACTGCCAGAACGCAGCCGAGGTCGAACTGACCTCTAACTGCATCGTCAGTTTCTGCATGGCCACATTGACCAACGCAAACGCGGTTCCGGCCAGCACCATATACACCGCCCCGCGCAGCGCAGCCGAACGAATTGTGTTTAGGGAAATCTGATTCATTATGTGCCCTTTCAAAGACAGATTTTGAATCAGGACGACAGGCGCACCGGCGCGCAACCGCACCGGTGACCCTTTTCTCTTCCATCCGGACTATCACCGTCGGCTCCGGAATTTCACCGGTATCTGCTGACCCCCGTTGCCGGGGCGCTCGCGGGCTGTCACCGCCGGTGGGGAATTGCACCCCGCCCTGAGAATCGCCGGAGGATTCCGGCACCGGCCAATCTGGCAAGTCTGCCCCCGATTGGCAAGCGAAATACGCATGTTGCCCGGTTCGGAAATTCGGTGTTACTTTGGTAACGGTTTTATGGTTTTATCGTTCAACGTTGTTTTGTGGATAGAAATGGGTATTCAAAAGGGCTTTTTGCGACTGGTATTCATCCTGTGTGCTATTGCGTCATCCGGCGCGGCACAGGAACGGTTTCGCCTTGGCCATACCATAGTGTTTACCAACGACCTGATCGGCGACGGGCAGGACCGGTGGCGCACCGGCTCGGTTGCCTACAGCTTTTTCACCGGTCCGCGATGGCAGGGGCAACGCCCCGAAGTCCCGGGGCAGTTGCTCGAATTCCGGCTGCGGGCCGAAATCATCGCCCCCGCAAATCTCGAAGTTACCAACCCCAAAAAGGACCGGCGCTATGCCGGAGCCTTGTCCTTTGGGCTGTTTACCCATTACAGCCGCGACAATGCCGATGCGCGGCTTGGCCTCGAATTTGTCATGATGGGCCCGCAAACAGGCCTTTCGAGGCTGCATGACTGGTTCCACCATATTCTGGGAACCGACCCTTCGGCTGCAACCTCGACCGAGATCCGCAATATAACCTTCCCGACCGCTTCGTTCAGCTATGCGCTGAACTATCGCTATGACACGGCGCCATTTGGCGGTGTCCTGCTGCGCCCGTTTTTCGAGGCGCAGGTCGGAGTCGAAACCTATCTGCGCGGCGGGGTTGATCTGCGCTTTGGTGATCCTTTCAACGGCGACATGTTCATTCGCGATGTCGTCACCGGCAACCTGTTTCCGGGCATCCGCGATGACCAGCCCTCCAACTGGTCGTTTGGCCTCGGGGCAGATGTCGCGCTGATGGGCGAGAACTTTTACCTGCAGCGCTCCAAGCGGATCAAAACCACGCTGTTGCGCCCGCGGGTGCGGGCCGGCATCTATTATCAGGGCGACCGGCTGGATCTGTTTTACGGGGTTTCATGGCTGGGCCGCGAATTCACCCGCCAGCCTGAAGGCCAGGTGGTCGGTGCCATTTCGCTGCGCTATCGCTTCTAGGCCACCCCCCGGCAATTCACGCCATATTCCCGAAAAAAGCCCTTGTAACCCCGTCCCTGTTCCGGCTAAACCCGTCAACGGAGACGTGGCCGAGTGGTCGAAGGCGCTCCCCTGCTAAGGGAGTATACCGGGAACGGTATCGAGGGTTCGAATCCCTTCGTCTCCGCCACTTGCCTTCATTGAAACGCGAATGTGCCCCGATGTGGGGGTGATTTTCTTTATGTTTCAAAGGGGTTTAGGTCTGGCGACCGAACCCGCGAGAATGCCGGAACGCCTCGACACGCTCTCTAACCCCCGTTTCTCTCTTTCCGACCGAACCTCGGGGCGATTTGGTTCGCTCGACGAAAGCCCAATAAAACAAGGGTTTCTCGTGAATTCCGCGCCCGACCGGTTGCAGCCGTGTCAAATCCTCTCACGCGATCAGAGAAAACAGAAATGGACGTGGTGGGGCGAATTTCTGTCGGTGGTTGACGGATCAAAAATCTTCGTATAGCGAAGCCGTGATGGTTCCCGGACGCCATAGGCACATTCCGGGATGAAAAGGGAACACGGTGAGGAAGAGCCAATGCGCACCAATTCCGTGACTGCCCCCGCAACTGTAAGCGGCGAGCTGCTTTGAATGACCCACTGATGCCCAGCATCGGGAAGGATCAAAGCAGCGTCTGAGTCGCAAGTCAGGAGACCTGCCATCAGGGGTCAAGCAACCGCTTGACCTTTAATTTCCACTTAACCCGGGCGGGGTGCCTGGCAGGAGACTGATGATGGTTACAACGCGCTTGTCGCAGATACATTTTGGTCAATTACCGCCCCCGCTATCGCGCGGAGGGCGTCATGGGCCAAACCACCGAACACAGAATATTCATATGTACATCATGCAAACATAACGGCAGTGACTGCCGTCCGGGTGTTTTGCTGATCAAGGAATTGCGCGCTGCCATTCATGCAGCAGGTGCGGCGCTGGCCGATGATTTTACCATCAGCGGCGTGGCCTGCATGGCTGGTTGCAAGGCTCCCTGCACGATTGGATTTCAGGCAGACAAAAAAACCGCCTACCTGTTCGGCGATATTGAGCCGACACAGGATATTGATGAGCTGGTCGCCTTTGCCAAATTGTATCACTCGCATGTGGATGGCTGGTTCTCCGGCTCGCTCTATCCCGAAAAACTGCGCCATCATACGCTGGCACGAGTGCCATCGATGATTTTGGCTGCCGATGACAGGATCGTGCAATGATTCCGGCGCAGTTGCAGGCCCACAAGATCAGCTGGGCACCGAAATTCGGGCCGGTACTGATCCATGAAACCAGTTTTGTGGCGAAAAAGGGCAAGGTACTGGCGATTGTCGGCGCGAATGGAGCGGGGAAATCAACCTTGCTGCGCCTGCTATACCGGTTTTTCCGTCCGGTCAGCGGGCATATCAGAATTGATCAAACCGATCTATGGCAAATGAGTGCCCGGGAGGGGGCGCGATGCATTGCCGCCGTTTTGCAGGAACAGCCCACCGATTTTGCTCTGAGCGTACGCCAGATC
The DNA here is from genome assembly GCA_027069385.1 of Paracoccaceae bacterium. Taxonomy (GTDB): domain Bacteria; phylum Pseudomonadota; class Alphaproteobacteria; order Rhodobacterales; family Rhodobacteraceae; genus UBA3077. Next base: position 14,427 of record JALXER010000006.1, on the reverse strand, counting down.
GTGGCGCTGGGGCGCATACCGCACCGTGCAGGCTTGGCCTCAAGCGGGGCGCATGATGAAGAGATCATCAATGCCGCGTTAGAACGGCTGAACCTGAAGCATTTTACTTCACGGATGTTTGGCACCCTTTCGGGTGGCGAACGTCAACGGGTGATGGTGGCGCGGGCCTTGGCACAAGAGCCGCAAATCCTGATTCTAGACGAGCCTACAAATCACCTCGACATTCGCCACCAGCTGGAAGTGCTGCACATGATCCGGGGGCTTGGTCTGACGATCATCACCAGTTTGCACGACCTGAATTTTGCGGCCGAATATGCTGACGACGCCCTGATCCTGTCACACGGCCACACACTGGCGTTTGGCCCCACGCACGAGGTTCTGACCGAACCCATGATTGAGCAGGCGTTTGATGTCGGTGTGCAAACCCAGGAACTACAGCCCAGCGGTCGCCCCCATTTTACCTTTCATCTAAACACAGGAGAAACCCCATGATGAAATTCACTCTCGCTTTTACCCTGATTGCCGGCTCTGCGCTGGCGGATCCGGTTACAGTGACCAGTTGCAACCGGAAACTCACCTTTGATGCGCCCCCCCAGGCCGCTGTTTCCAATGACGTGAACCTGACCGAAATGATGCTGGTTTTGGCTCTGCAGGACCACATGGTGGGCTATACCGGCATATCGGGCTGGAAAACGCTGGACCCGATCATCCGCGAAGGCGTGGCCGAGTTGCCGGAACTGACGGCGCGCTATCCAACCAAGGAAGTGCTGATCGGTGCTGATGCGGATTTCCTGTTTGCGGGTTGGAACTACGGCCTGAAGGTTGGTGGCGAAGTTACCCCTGAAACGCTGGAGCCGTTCGGTATTCAGGTCTATGAGCTGACCGAAAGCTGCATTCATATCATGGACAAACCTCCTGCCAGCATGGAGGACATGTATAACGACATCCGCAATCTGGGGGCCATATTCGGTGTGTCGGACCGCGCGGAGGCATTGATATCCGGTTGGCAGGCAGAATTGGCCGAGATCACTGCCACTGTGCCGGAAAACACCGACCCTGTTCGGGTTTTTGTCTATGACAGCGGCGAGGACGCGCCGTTTACGGCCGGGCGTTATGCCATGCCCAACGCCATGATCGAAGCCGCTGGAGGAGTCAACATCATGAATGATGTTGACAAAAGCTGGACAAGAACCGGTTGGGAGCCGGTTATCGAGCGGAACCCCGAAGTAATCGTGATTATCAATTATGGCGATGTCACGGCCGAGGAAAAACGCGCCTTCATGCGCAATAACCCGGCATTTGCCGATATCGATGCGGTGAAGAATGATCGTTTTGTTGTGCTGGAATATGTGGTTGCCACACCGGGGCCGCGCAATATTGCAGCCGTGCAGACCCTGGCAAACGCATTTTGGGGGGAATGAACGGATGATTGAACGCACCGGCGTAATGCCGTTTGTCCTGATTGCCGGCTTTATTACGTTGGTGCTGTCAATTACTGTTGCCATTGGTGTGGGGGCGGTCCCGGTATCGCCCTCCACTGTTTGGGGGGTGGTCCTGAACAAGACCTTCCCTGACTTGATTGAAGAAACATGGTCCAGGGGGCGCGAAGCAATCGTTTGGGAGATCCGCTTTCCCCGCGCTTTACTGGCCAGCATGGTCGGGGCCGGGCTGGCAATCGTCGGCGCGGCCCTGCAATCGGTCACCCGCAATCCGCTGGCGGACCCGCATTTACTTGGGATCAGTTCTGGTGGAGCCTTCGGCGCTGTTTTGGCCTTACTTCACACAGGCATGTTTTTGGGGCTGCTCACCGTGCCCTTGATGGCGTTTCTGGGCGCGTTGATCGCAGCATTTCTGGTGCTGGGCGTGGCGCAGTTTGCCGGTGCTAAAGGCGCGGACCGGCTGATTTTAGCAGGGGTCGCGGTGTCATTCATCATCATGTCTTGCGCGAATATCCTGATTTTTCTGGGTGACCCGCGTGCGACACATACGGTTGTGTTCTGGATGCTTGGTGGATTGGGCTTGGCACAATGGTCGCAACTGGCCTATCCGCTGATCATTCTGATCCTGTGTGGTGGTTATCTCTGGCTAAAATCCGGGCATCTGAACGCCATGACCGTCGGCGATGAAACGGCATCGACTCTTGGTATCCCCGCGGCCCGGTTTCGTCTGACGGTGTTTGTTGTCGGCGCGTTAATTACGGGCGTTATGGTCGCCTTTTCGGGCATAATCGGTTTTGTCGGCCTGATGATCCCGCATATCGTGCGTATGCTGGTGGGAGGGGACTATGCACGTGTCATTCCCCTGTCAGCCCTTGTCGGTGCCATTTTTCTGGTCTGGTCCGATATTGTTGCCCGCACACTGATGGCGCCAGAGGACATTCCGATCGGCATCATCACCGGCTTGATCGGGGGTGGGTTTTTCCTGTGGATTTTAGGGAAGAAAAAACAATGAAAAGGAATTGTTATCCAAACACCATTCCCTCCTGCTCCGCCCACGGCTTCGCGGCAACATCAATCAGATCGGCGATTTTCACCGCCGGGATTTCCTGTTTTACGACCAATCGCTCAACGACCATTGGTGCAAGATAGGCGATCCGGATCTGGCGGCTGACGAAGCGGTCGGACAGCCCCTTGGCGGCGGCCAGATCGCTGATCGTGTTTGCCTCGCCAGTTTCCAGTTTCCGCCGCCATTCCCATGCTCGGGCCAGGGCGCGCAGGATGTGGGGGTCCTGCTGGCGATCTTCGGCATCGAGCCGGTTCTCGGGCGGTAGGATCTGGGTGCGACCGTTGCGGCGGCGGTATTCCAGCGGTACGAATATGCGGATGGTGTCGGGGGTGGTCATGCGCTTGCCTCCCGTTGGCTGGCAGGGCATTGTAAATGCCCGAGAGGCTGTGGGGTCATTAATTCTCTGGCCAGCCCCTTCAGCCCGTCGGCCCGCAGGTCGATCGCCAGCCCTTCGCCGGTGACGGTCACGCGATGGACAAGAAGCTGGACGATGCGGGCGCGCTCATTATGGAAAAGCTGGGCCCAGAGGCTGTCGAAATCCTGTAGTGCGGCGGCGACCTCGCTGGTATCAGCGTTGCTGCCCAGTTCCGTTGCCGTGCGGGCGGCAATTTCTGGCGAGCGCAGTACACGGCGCAACTCACGCACCACCGCCCCTTCGACCATACCGGCGGCAAGGCGCTGTGGTGCGGCCGAGGGCTCTGTGTGGCGGACCTTCAGATAGTCGGTCGAAACGTAATAGCAGTATTCCTTGTTCTTCTTGCCGGTGTGATGCGGGGTCATGGCCGCACCGCTTTCATGGAAGATCAGCCCACGCAGATAGGCGGGGTTTTTCGGTCGCCTCCCGCGCCGGTGCTTGCGACCGTTGGCTTTGAGCCGTTCTTGCACGCGGTCCCACGTGGCCTGATCGACGATGGCTTCGTGCTCACCGGGAAAGCTCTTGTCCTTGTGGCGCGCCATGCCTGCATAGACCGGATTTTGCAGCATGCGGATGACGAATTGCGAATTCGGCGGGTTGCCTGCCTTGGTGGTCACGCCCTTGGCCTGTAATTCCCGCGCCAGCAAGGTGCTGGAACCGAGATCGACATAGCGCTCGAATGCCGCCTTCACGATCGGGGCCTCGGTGTCATGGGGCACCAATTTCCGATCCTGCAGCACATACCCAAACGGCACGCTGCCGCCCATCCACATGCCCTTCCGGCGTGAGGCGACGATCTTGTCGCGGATGCGCTCGCCGGTGACCTCGCGCTCGAACTGGGCAAAGCTCAGCAGGATATTGAGCGTCAACCGCCCCATGGAGGTGGTGGTGTTGAAGGATTGCGTGACCGAAACGAAGGTCACCTGATTGCGGTCGAAAATCTCCACCAGCCTGGCGAAATCCATCAGCGAGCGGCTGAGGCGGTCGATCTTGTAGACCACGATCACATCGACCAGCCCATCTTCGATATCCACCAACATCTGGCGTAGCGCGGGGCGCTCCAGCGTGCCGCCGGAGAACCCGCCGTCGTCATAGTGTTCGCGCACCGCGACCCAGCCTTCGGACCGCTGGCTGGTGATATAGGCTTCGCAGGCCTCTCGCTGGGCGTCCAGCGTATTGAATTCCTGCTCCAACCCGTCCTCGGTGGATTTGCGGGTGTAAATGGCACAGCGCAGTTTGCGGGTGCCTTGCAATATACCGTCCATCAGGCACCGCCTTTCTGCGCGCGACCAAGGCCGAAAAACGCGAACCCGTTCCAGTGCTTGCCGGTGATGGTATTGGCAACCTTGGAGAGCGATTTGTAACGCTGGCCGTCATAATCAAAGCCGTCGGTCTGGACGGTAACCACATGGGTGATGCCCTGCCATTCACGGATCAGGCGGGTGCCGGGGATGGGTTTTCGATCGTCGAGCATCTTGGGCTGGCCGCCCAGCCGCTTGCCGTGCATCTCGGCCGAAAGCGCCTTCAGCATCTGGCGGCTTTTCTTCGACAACCCGCCATGGGTCAGTTCCTGAATGCGGTAGGCAATGCGGATTTCCAGATACGATCGGCTGTTGTTGGGCGCGCCGGTGGCAAAAAGCCGTTCCCATTCTTCCTTCAGATCGTTCACGCTCATGGTTTTCAGGGCCGCGAGGCGGGAAAGGACCGTCTGGTCGGTGGCGGGGTGTTCGCCCGGCTTGGGCGGCGATGCAGGGGCGGTTGTCATTCGCCACCCCCGATCCGGATCCTGGTGCGCTGCCCGCGGCGGCTCTTGCCGACCACCTCGACATAGCGGGGTGTATCAGATTCTGGCTCACCGGTTTCCGGCTGTGCCCCACGCATCCGCCGGATGCCCGCCGCCAAGATGCGGCCCAGATCGGAGAGCCGCTCCTCCGCGTTCATCCTGTCCACCGGATAAGGGTCCGGCCCCACGATTTGTTCTTCCATAACAACCTCCAGAGAGTGAGTTGGTTTTGTCGTATGAAAGGGATGTGTGAGAGTATATCAAGTAATATCAATGAGTTGACGCAACCGCGCGTGGTGGGGCGAAAACATTAGAAAGCTGATCAATGGTCGGGCGACCTTTCCATCCGAATTAATTCGCCCAAGTGTTCGGTCAGCGAATCATGGCGGTTAAAGCTCGACGAGGATAAGGTCATGTTGTGCCATTCTTGCAGCAAATGGACGTGTGGAGATTCAGGGAATGGTGAACTAACAATAATGGGTATTCGAGACGATTTATTACCAGAGCTATCTTTCCTCTATACCAAGGCTTTCGAAGAAATTGAAAAGTCGGTTCAACCGGACGGTGTGCTCGATCTTACCGCCAAGGATGTTTTGCGCGCACACTTTTTAATCGCTGATTTCTTTGCAAGGGAAGGAGAAGGAATTGGCGGATTTGGGCCAAGGGATATAGGCATGTTGCTGTCAGCTATTGGGCGACAGCACGCGGGTTTCGGAAAGGAGGAAAAATGGACAACCATCTACGAAAAAGCCGCAACCCTCCTGTATGGGATGGTGATGAACCATCCGTTCCATGATGCAAACAAACGAACTGCATTTTTGAGCACCGTACATTATCTATATGTTCATGGACAGGCTGTCGTTGTATCTGAAAAAGACTTTGAAGATATTACAGTATTGGTCGCCAGTCACGGTTTGGGTAAATTTAGCCGGTACAAAAAGATGAAGAAGGACCGGATTGATGACCCTGAAGTTCGGTTTTTGGCTCATTATCTCAAGAAAAACACTCGGAAAATTGACAAAAGACAGTACATAATTTCCTATCGAGATCTGGAAAGAATCCTAAAGAAATACGACGTTTTTCTTGAAAACCCGAAAAATAATTCCATTGATGTAATGCGATGGGAAAAGGTTACAAAACGAACTGGCATATTCGGCAAGAAGACTACCACTTCAGAAATCCGAAAAGTTTGTTCATTGGGGTTTCCAGGCTGGTCCAAACAAGTCGGAAAAGGTCGGTTGGCTCATGTTCGAAAAGAGCTGAAATTGGATTCTGATCATGGTGTTGATTCGCAGTCGTTTTTCTTCGATGTTGATGACATCTCAGGGCTGATCTCAAAATACCAAGGTGCTCTTAGGCGGCTCGCCGATCGGTGAAATGCCTTGGCGAATGCCTTCCTTTCGAGTTCAGAGTTCTATTCATTACTTCCTCCGCATCAGATTGGCTCCGTTCCCTGGCTGAGGATGCTCAGGTAATCGCTGTAGACGAACATGCGCCCCCGCTGTTTGCCGGTGATTTCGCGTAACAGGCCAAGGTCCCGCAGATGCTGGATGGATTTGGCAACGGTCGGTGCCGACATGCCGGTTTCGCGGGCCGCATCGGGGATGGCGATGATCGGTTTTTGCTGAAGCAACTGATGCACCCGCAGGGCCGAGGCTGCCGGCCGCCCGAGACTTTCGATTTTAGCGCGATCTTCCTCGAACAGCGACAGGATTTGCCTGGCGGCATCGGCGGCCTGCAATGAGGTTTCCGTGATCCCGTCGAGAAAGAATTCGATCCACGCTTCCCAGTCGCCATCCTCGCGCACCCGTTGCAGCAGATCGTAATAATACCGGCGATGGGTTTTGAAATAGAGGCTGAGATAAAGGATCGGTTCCTTTAGAATGCCTTTGTCGCAGAGCAGAAGCGTGATCAACAACCGGCCCAGACGGCCGTTGCCATCAAGGAATGGGTGGATAGTTTCGAACTGCACATGCACCAGCCCGGCCTTGACCAGCGTCGGTACGGCGGGCGTGTCGGCATGGATGAAGGCCTCGAGATCGGACATCAGGTCCAGCACCGCTTCCGGTGGCGGGGGCACATACAGCGCATTGCCCGGACGGGTGCCGCCGATCCAGTTTTGCGAATGGCGGAATTCGCCGGGCTGTTTGGTGGCACCGCGCCCCTTGGCCAGCAGAATCTCGTGAATTTCGCGCATGAGGCGAAGGGAAATCGGAAAGCCGCCCCGGATCCGCTCCAACCCATGGTTCATGGCCGCTACGTAGTTCGACACCTCGACCACGTCGTTGATCGGGACGCCGGGGGCCTCTTCGTTTTCGAACAACAGAAGGTCCGAGAGCGACGACTGCGTGCCCTCGATCTGCGAGGACAGCAGGGCCTCCTTGCGGATATACATGTAAAGAAACAACGGTGTATCCGGCAGAATCGAGGCAATCCCGTCGAGCCGCCCCAGCGCCCTGTTGGCCCGTTCCAGCGGGCCATAGAGCTTGTCCATCTGAACCATCGGTAAGGGGGGCAACGCAGGCGGGATGAACGCCTTCGCCACCTCTCCGGCGGTTGAAATCGTGACGAGTTTTCCGAGACGAGATGAATTTTCCGATAACGTCATGGTTGTGCTTTGCGCCTTTCTTTGGCAATGTGCTTGCTAAAGGATAGCGAAGAATCGTTTCCTTGTCGAATTTCTAACGAAAGGTTCCGTATTTTCGGAGTGAACGGGCAGATTTTACTGCATTCACACTTTCTTAAGAGGGTTGAAATGGGCCATCAGCGTTTGGGCAAATTGCCGGCACACAGCAGCCTGCCAGAGATTATCAAATTTCTGGTGTCCGGTGGTACGCCCACGGATGATCTGGTCGACCAGATTACTGATTTCGGTAAGGACGCTTTGCAAGAAGCCCTCAAGGACCCCGTGTTCATTCGTGCGCTGTGGCTGCTGGTCCGAATTCCGCAGGCAATGGCTGATAAAAACGCGACGGCCGCCTTGCAAGCCATTGGTCTGGAGGGGAAAAATTATGCGTCGGTCGCGGATGTGCTGGTTGATTTCAACAACAATCTGGAACGCGCACAGCGAAAGCCCAATGCAGATACCGGAGACCTCGGGGAACTGGCCCGGCAGGCAGCGCTTTCTGCCTTCGGCAACCGTGTGGTGGAAAACCTGCCCTCACTTTGGGATGCCAGCCCGGATGACATCCGGTCTACAGTGGCAAGCCTGCATTCGACCGAACAGTTCGGAGCGATGGCGCAGGAGTTCATGGCAAATTTCGTCGATCGCACAATCCATTACTTCGTTGACCGTGATCTGCACCGGATGGTCGGTCCGGACCGGGGTTCCAGATCCCTGAATGATGTAGAGAATTTCAATGGCGCGATCACCCGGCATTGCAATGAATCCTCCCTGATCATGCGGGGGTTTGCAAAGGACTGGCTGGGCAAGAACCATTTTCATGAGAACAAGGAAATCACCGAGAAGTCCATTCGTGGCTTTGCAAGCCACACGGTCACGAAAATGCAGGCGGAGCTCGATGCAAGAAAGGGAACAGCGTGAGAAGATTCCAGATAGATTGCGGTGGTCAAACCACCGGCGACAATGATGCCATCGTGCTGGATGTTCAGGGGGAGGCCCGGAATGTCAATCTGCGCGTCGACTATATCACGCGCGGGATGCTCGGGAATATTCCAGAAATACTCGGTGACCTGCTTGAAATATCAGCGTATGTTTTTTGTGCAGATCAGCGGGCTTCGCGCGGGTCTGATCAACTGACCGACTATGGCCGCGACTGGCGTCGAGACATGCGTTTCAACATACCCGTCCGTTGCCCTGACGTCTGGTCGGATGCCAGTGTCCAGGAAGAGTTGTGTAAAACGCTCGGGTTCCTGTCCGATGATGCCTACACTTTTGAATTCACGCTTTCTGAAAACCCGGCGGAAATCCAGGAACAGTATTTTCCCGAGTTGATAGATGCAGCGCCAAGCGTGGACGAGGTGGCGCTGTTCTCGGGTGGAATAGATTCCTTTGCAGGCGCGGTGAATGACATCGTGCAAAACAGAAAATCCCTTCTTCTCGTTGGACACTTCGGGTCACCGAAAATCCGCAATGTTCAGGATGCGTTGGTGAAGAGCCTAGAAGAGCGTGGGTACAATCAGCAAGCTTCATTTGTTCCTATACTGGTTTCCAATGTTAAGGCACGTACGGTTGAAGACACACAACGTACGCGGTCATTTCTGTTCGCATGTCTTGGGTTGGTCATTGCCCAAATGGCGGGAAAAGACCGGTTCACCTTCTATGAAAACGGCATTGTCAGTCTGAATCCACCCGTTTCCGGTGACATTTTGGGTGGGCGTGCAACCCGAACTACTCATCCTCGGGTGCTGCGTGGCCTGGAACGCCTGTTTTCACTGATACTGGAACGGGAAATCTCGATCGAGACACCGCTGCAATGGATGACAAAGCCCGAAGTAGTTCAGCTGATCAAGGATGCGGGAATGTCGGATTTGTTGCCGACAACATGCAGTTGCACCAGAACGCATTCGCGAACAAAGGCTCAGCCGCATTGTGGTGAATGCTCGCAATGTATCGACCGTCGCTTTGCCGTGCTTGCTGCAGGCATGGAGGAATATGAACCAGCATCAACGTATCGCCTCGATCTGCTGACCGCTGACCGCACTGGAAACGAAAATCTGCGGATGGCCCTGAACTATGTCGCGTTTTTCAACAAGTTGAGGGGCGTTTCCCAAAACCGTTTTCTACTGGAGTATTCCGAGTTTGTTTCGGCCTTGGGTCAATTCCCTGGCCTGACTGCACAAGAGGCTGGAACGCGCTTGTTCGATATGTTCCAGCGACAAGCGGCGTCTATTGATTCAGTCATGGTGAAAGCACTCCGCGACAATGCCGAGGCATTGGTCAAAGGCGAAATTCTCCCGGGGTCTCTGCTTGCCTTGTCGAGAAATATTGAAAATGTCGCCATTCAACCACCGTCAGATTATGACGCCCAGGCAAAGGACTTCAGAGACCGGTTGGACAGTATTGCAGCACCAATTTTTGAATTCGCTGTGGATGAAAGGAACAACCATATCCTGTTCCGCAACGGCCTGATGCTTGATGGTGCCGATTACACATTGGTTGAAAAGTTGCTGACCAGTTTTCGGGCGGCCAAGAACGAGGAAAACGAGGCGGAGTATATTTCCGCACCGAATTTGGCCAAGGTTCTGCGGAAGACCGAACAGTCTATCCGCCAACAACGAAGCCGCATAGGCAAGAAGCTTGCTTCCCTGGCTGCGGACCTCGGCATTCCTCTGAATGAGGACAGCTTCATCGAAAACCTTCATAGCGAGGGTTATCGGCTCAACCCGAATCTGCGCGAAATTGCCCTCGCGGATATCAAGAAAAAGGGGCCGCCACCGACAGAGCCTTGAGGGCGGTGTCACAAACAAACTGGCGTCATGTCACAATTGAACTGCTCGGGCCCTGATTTTTCAGGGCCTTTTTCGTGCGGTATGTCACAAAGAAAATCGAGCATGATTATATAATTTGGCGGCCAAAACACTGAAATTAATAGGTAATTCCTAGCGCCAAAAGGTGCCGGGGAGAAACGCAACCATTAACTTCGTGGAGAGGCCCATGCCTGTCAGACATTTCAACCAAATCGAGCTTGCGGCTCGATGGAACATTTCACCGCGCACATTGGAGCGGTGGCGTTGGGCCGGTGAAGGCCCGCAATTCATCAAACTTGGCGGACGGGTCGTTTACCGGCTCGAGGATGTGGAGGCCTTTGAGGCCGAGCAGATTCGTCAGGCGACCCCGAATGTCCGCAGGGATATTTCGGGCGCGATGGCGTGAGGGGGGTGGACATGAATATTCCCAATCACATCACGCTCGAGGCGCTCAAACACATGCCGGTGGGCGAAATCGCGGCTTTACCGGCGGCAGAGCTGGCCCGCCTGCAGAAGGAAACCACCAAGGCGCTGCGCTCGGCCAAGATGGCCTGCGAGTGGCTCGATGGGGCGCTGGCTCTGAAATACGCCGATCAGGCCGACGATCTGCGCCGGTCTGCACAAAAAGATACCGGAACGGTTCGGTTTGCGGATGGCGAGATCATGGTCAAAGCCGATCTGCCAAAGCGGGTTGCCTGGGATCAGGCGCAACTGGCCCGCATGATTGAGCGCATCCGCGCGGCGGGTGATGACCCCGCCGAGATCATCGACATCAGCTACAAGGTGGCCGAGCGCAAATTCGCGGCCTGGCCCGCGTCGATGCAGGAGGCGTTTCGCGATGCCCGCACGGTTCATCCCGGCAAGCTGAAAATCACCTTGTCAGATGAGGGGGACGCGCAATGAGCCTCCCTATCATCAGCCCGACGAGCGCCTGGCGGAACAGCGCGGCATCAAGGGCTGCATCTTCGGGAAATCAGGAATCGGCAAAACCAGCCTACTCTGGACGCTCGACCCTGCCACAACTCTGTTCATGGATCTCGAAGCTGGCGATCTCGCCATCGAGGGCTGGCAGGGTGATACGATCCGGCCGCGCACCTGGGCCGAGTGTCGGGATTTCGCGGTCTTCATCGGCGGGCCCAATCCGGCGCTGCGCGATGACCAGCCCTATGGCCCGGCGCATTACGCGGCCGTTTGCGAGCAGTTCGGCGATCCCGCCGCACTCGAGAAATACCAGACCATCTTCATTGACTCGATCACCGTGGCCGGGAGGCTGTGTTTCGGCTGGTGCAAGGGCCAGCCCGAGGCGTTCTCGGAAAAGACCGGTAAGCCGGATGTGCGCGGGGCCTATGGGCTACACGGCCGCGAGATGATCGGCTGGTTGACGCATTTGCAGCATACGCGGGCGAAAAACGTCTGGTTCGTTGGCATCCTCGACGAGAAGCTGGACGACTTCAATCGCAAGGTGTTTTCGGCCCAGATCGATGGCTCCAAGACCGGTCTCGAGCTGCCCGGCATCGTCGACGAGGTCATCACCATGGCCGAACTGCCGGGTGATGACGGCGCGCCTTACCGCGCCTTCGTCTGCCAGACCATCAACCCTTGGGGCTTTCCGGCCAAGGACCGCTCTGGGCGCTTGGCGCAGGTCGAAGAGCCGCATCTGGGCCGTATGATGGAGAAGATCAGAACCCCCGGCGTGCCCGCAAGTGACCGACTGACCTACACAAAATCCCCTGAACCGGCCGCTGTGGCCGATCAATACTCATCCCCCAACTGAACGAAAAGGACCTGATCCATGACTGGACTCTGGAATGACTTCAACGACGCAAAGACCAACATCAATCTGATCCCCAAGGGCACGCTGGCCAAGGTTCGCCTGACGATCCGCCCCGGCGGGTTCGATGACCCAAGCCAGGGCTGGACCGGCGGCTATGCCACGCGCGGCTCCACCGGCGCGGTCTATCTCAACGGTGAATTCACCGTGCTGGAAGGCCAATATGCGCGGCGCAAGATCTTCACGCTGATCGGGCTCTACAGCCCCAAGGGGCCGGATTGGGGCAATATGGGCCGCTCTCTGGTGCGCGGCATCCTCAATTCCGCACGCGGGATCTCCGACAAGGACATGTCGCCCGAGGCGCAGGCGGCGCGCCGTATCGGTAGTTTTTCCGACCTCGACGGTATCGAATTCGTCGCCCGCATCGATGTGGGCACCGATGCCAATGGGGATGACAAGAACGAAATCCGGTCTGCGGTGACGCCCGATCATAAGGATTACGCGCAGATCATGGGCACCGTGCCACCGGCGCAGCCTCCGATTTCGCAGGGACAGCAATCCCATAACCCACAGGGCACGCAGCCCCCACAGGGTTCGCAACCTTCGCAATCCTCTCAGGCACCGTCGGCCACCGGCCGTCCGTCCTGGGCGCAATAGGAGGGTCTGGCCATGTTGCTTCGCCCCCGCCAGAAACTCTTTGTCGAGCGCAGCCTTCGCGCGCTCGATGAACACGGCAACGCGCTCGGTGTGGCGCCGACCGGTGCCGGGAAAACGATAATGCTGTCGGCGGTGGCCGGAGACATGGTTGGTGACAGCGATGTCAAGGCCTGCGTGCTGGCGCATCGGGACGAGCTGACCGAGCAGAACCGTGGCAAGTTCGCCCGCGTCAATCCCGGGCTGTCCACCTCGGTGGTCGATGCGCGGCAGAAATCCTGGGCCGGTCAGGTAACCTTTGCCATGGTGCCGACGCTGACCCGCGCCGCCAATCTCGACACTCTGCCCGCGCTCGACCTGCTGGTGATCGACGAGGCGCATCACGCGGCTGCCGACAGCTACCGGCGCATTATCGACAAGGCGCTGGATCGCAATCCCGATTGCCGGATCTTCGGGGTCACGGCCACGCCAAATCGGGGCGACAAGAAGGGGCTGCGGCCGGTTTTCTCGAACGTCTCTGACCAGATCCGCATTGGCGAGTTGATCGCCGCGGGGCACTTGGTGCCGCCGCGCACCTTCGTCGTCGATGTGGGCGTGCAGGACGATCTGGGCCGCGTGCGCAAGACGGTGGCGGATTTCGACATGGGCGAGGTCGACGCCATCATGAACCGCGCCCCCGTCACCGATGCCGTAATCGAACATTGGCGCGAGAAGGCAGGGGATCGGCAAACCGTGATCTTCTGCTCCACCGTCGACCACGCCCGTAATGTCACCGAGGCGTTCAACGCTGCGGGGGTACCGACGGGCCTGATTTATGGTGACATGGGCGAGACCGAGCGCAAGGCGGTGCTGGCGGATTATGGCACGGGCAAATTGCGGGTGGTGGTCAACGTCGCTGTCCTCACGGAGGGCTGGGATCATCCGCCCACCTCCTGCGTCGTGCTGCTGCGGCCCAGTTCCTTCAAGTCCACGATGATGCAGATGGTCGGGCGGGGTTTGCGCACGGTCGACCCCCAGGAGCATCCGGGTGTCATCAAGACCGATTGCATCGTGCTGGATTTCGGCACATCCACTTTGCTTCACGGCTCGCTGGAGCAGGATGTCGATCTCGACGGGCGCGAGGGCACCGGTGAGGCCCCGACCAAGGAATGCCCCGATTGCGAAGCGACCGTGCCGTTGGCGGCGATGGAATGCCCGCTTTGTGGTCATCTCTGGGAACGCGACGAGGCTGACGGCCCGTCCGAGCTTTCCGAATTCATCATGTCCGAGATCGACCTGCTGAAACGCTCCAGCTTCCGCTGGTGTGACCTGTTTGGCGATGACGCGGCCCTGATCGCCAACGGGTTTGTCGCCTGGGGCGGGGTGTTTTTCCTCAATGGCCGCTGGTACGGGATTGGCGGTCGGCAGAAGGAACGGCCCAAACTGCTGGCTGTGGGCGAGCGCACGGTTTGCCTCGCCGCTGCCGATGACTGGCTGAACATGCACGAATCTGATGAGAGCGCCCACAAGACACGGCTCTGGCTGAACCAGCCGCCGACGCAAAAGCAGCTGCAATATCTGCCAGCAGAATACCGGCAGGATTTCGGGCTGACCCGCTATCAGGCCTCGGCACTGTTGTCCTTCCGCTTCAACCGCAATGCCATCCGAGCACTGGTGTTCGGTGCGGACAATTCAGCAGACGCGATCGGGAGGGCGACATGAGACATGACCCACTTTCCGACAACAACAGACCGGCAACGTTTATGGCATCCGCGTGGCACGCTCTGTGCGGTCTGCCGGCAACCCACCCGTGGTTTTGGCTGGCGCGATCCGCACCGTTCGCAACGGCCCCATCAGCGGAAATGCTCCCGCTCTTATTTATGGTTCTGC
>JALXER010000005.1 GCA_027069385.1 Paracoccaceae bacterium | reverse complement strand
GATGACCGGCATCGCGCTGCGCCTTGGTGACAAAATCTGGGCGCGCACCATCGAAACCACGGTGAAATTCAAACGTCTGTCCGACAAGGAGCTGTCGGCCTATCTGGCCTCGGGTGAATGGCGCGGAAAAGCGGGGGGCTATGCCATTCAGGGGCTGGGGGGCGCGTTTATTCCGATGATCAACGGGTCCTATACCAACGTCGTTGGCCTGCCCCTGACCGAGACCGCCAACATGCTGATCACCGCCGGTTATCCGGTTTCGTTTGAGGGGCCAACGGTATGAAGGGCGCAACCATTCTGATCGATCGCCATCAGGGCTGCGAGGCCGCCGCCCTGATGGTTGACGGGCAATTGCAGGATCTGCTGATCGACCCGCCCGACGATACGCCGCGCCTTGGGGCGATCTACCGCGCCAAGGTCGGGCGGTTGCTGAAAGGCATGCATGGCACGATGCTCGATCTGGGTGCGGGCAACGGGTTTCTGAAACAGGCCAAGGGGCTGCGCAGTGGCGAAACCGTGCTGGTGCAGGTTTCAAGTCTGGCCGAGCCGGGCAAGGCCCCTTCGCTTAGCCCGCGCCTGCTGTTCAAAAGCCGCTATGCCATCATCAGCCCCGGTGCGCCGGGGTTTAATGTGGCCCGCTCCATTCGTGACGAGGAAGAGCGCGTGCGCCTGCTCGACATCGCGGCGGCAGGAATGCAGGATGCGCCCGATACGGTCGGGCTTATTCTGCGCTCGGCCTGCGCGGGGGCCGACGGGGCCGCGGTGGCGAGCGATATTGCCGCGATGCTCGACCTTGCCCTGAACGTGCTGGACGACACCGATGGCGGCCCTGCCCTGCTGCTGGACGCCCCCGATGCGGGCACGCTGGCCTGGCGCGACTGGGACGGCGAAATCATCGAGGAACCGGGCTGTTTCGAGACCCACGGCGTCTGGGATGCGCTGCCCGAGCCGCTCGAACCGCTGGAGGGCGGCGCGTTTATGGTCATAGAACCAACCCGCGCGCTGGTGGCGATCGATGTCAACACCGGCACCGATTTCAGCCCCGCCGCGGCGCTCAAGGCCAATATTGCCGCCGCCCGCGCCCTGCCCCGCGCCTTGCGTCTGCGCGGGCTTGGCGGGCAAATCACCGTTGATCTTGCTCCGCTGGCCAAAAAAGACCGCCGCCAGATCGAACAGGTGGTCAAGGCGGCGTTTCGCAAGGACAGTATCGAGACCAATCTGGTAGGCTGGACACCGCTCGGGCATCTGGAATTGCAGCGCAAACGCGCAAGACGTCCTTTAAGCGAATTGTTATGAACCGCCTGCACGGCCTTGATCTGGCACGCTTTTTTGCGTTGTTCGGCATGGTCGTGGTGAATTTCAAGGTTGCCAGTGGCGCGATTTCCAACGGGGGGCTGCTGCCCGCCCTGACCAACGCTTTCGAGGGGCGCGCCGCCGCGACCTTTGTCGTGCTGGCAGGGATCGGCCTTGGCCTTGCGCGCCCCGCCTGGGCGGTGACCCTGAAACGCGCGGCGTTTCTGATGGGGGTCGGGTTGCTGGATATGCTGATATTCGACGCCGATATCATCCACTATTACGCGGTGTATTTCGTGATTGGCGCGATGTTCCTGCGCCTGGAAACCCGCGCGCTGGTCTGGGCCATTCCGGCCATAATTCTGCTTGCCCTGACCCTGCTGCTGACCCTGAATTTTGACACCGGCTGGAACTGGGAGACCTATTCCTACGCGGATTTCTGGACTCTGCCCGGTTTCGCCCGCCACCTGCTGTTCAACGGCTGGCATCCGGTGCTGCCATGGATGGCCTTTTTACTGCTGGGCCTGTTGCTGGCGCGCGCTGATCTGTCGTCACGCGCGGTTCAACTGCGCCTGACCTTTTGGGGGCTGCGGGTCTGGGTGATTGGCGAGGTGCTTTCGGCGCTGCTGCAAGCATGGTTTGCCGACTATCCCGAAGCGGTGATTCTGTTTCAGACCGCGCCGGTGCCGCCGGTGCCGCTCTATATGCTGGCAGGGGCCGGTGCCGCTTGCAGCGTTATCGGCGCCAGCCTGCTGCTGGGCAATCATTTGAAACCGCTGGCCGTCACCGGTCGCCAGACCCTGACGCTGTATTTCGCCCATATCTATGTGGGGATGGGGCTGATGCAGGCGTTCGGCCTGCTGGACCATCCGCCTCTTTGGGCGGCAATGCTGGCCGTACTGGCCTTTGTGGCGGCGGCGATTGTATTTGCCAACCTCTGGAGCCGCCGTTTCGCCCGCGGCCCGATCGAATCAATCATGCGGTACTTATGCGGATAAGCCCTTTGCAAATCCGCCGGTTTCTGGCAGATTGCCCGCCATGACCTGCCCGATTTGCGACAAAGACACCAACCCGGCCTATCGCCCGTTTTGCTCCAGGCATTGCGCCGACGTGGATCTGGGCAAATGGCTGAACGAATCCTATGCCATTCCGGCCGAGCCTGCCGACCCTTCGGAAGCCGTTCAAAACCCGCAATCTCCCGACCCGACAACGCGCCACTAGGCCAATCTCGATTTTTGTGCAAAAGACGCTGGACAGTGCCCGCTATCTCCCCTAAAACGCCCTCACCCAAGGCCATAGGCCACACCCGTGCCCGGGTAGCTCAGGGGTAGAGCAGTGGACTGAAAATCCTCGTGTCGGTGGTTCAAATCCGCCCCCGGGCACCATTTTTTCAAATGCGTCGATGCGTTCGGTCAGGTTGGGATGGGATTGTCATTGCCTGAATTGAGGGCCTTTTTGTCGCGTCGCAGACAAGGGCAGCATGGCCAGCCGGATCGACAAAGCCGATGCGGGCGCAACACCCCGAACCGTTAACA
>JALXER010000004.1 GCA_027069385.1 Paracoccaceae bacterium | reverse complement strand
AGCAACAGCAGGATGACAACCCACTTGCCCCCGCCCCCGCCACCACCGGGTTCGGGCGGCAGGGTCGCGTGTTCCTGAAAGGACGGCCCCGAAGGGGCGGCGTGCGGCATGACCACGGTTGCTTCGGATTGCGGGTCGGCCTGGGGCTTTCCCTCCAGCCAGGCGAGCATCTCGGCCGCGCTCTGGAACCGGTCGTTCGGGTTGGGTTCAACCAGCCGTGCAATCAGCGCACCCAGTTGACCGGGCACATCGCGGGTATCGACCCGTGCCGCCTTGGTCTTGACGATCTCCATCAGCGAGGACCCCACATTGACCGGCTTGCCCCGATAGGCATTCAGCAAGGTCATGCCAAGGCTGTAAAGGTCGGAGCGCGCATCGACATTGCCCTCCAGTTGCTCGGGCGCGGCAAACTGGTACTTACCGGCAAAGCCGCCACCGACCACGGTTTGCGCGTTCTCGCTGATATCACGGGCGATGCCGAAATCAATCAGTTTGGCCTTGGAAGGGTCGCCATCGGGCAGGATGATGTTGTCGGGACTCATATCGCGGTGAAAGGCGTTTTGCGCATGCGCCGCCATCAGGCCCTTGCCCATACGTTTGGCAATCTGCAGCAGCGCCGCCGGGTCCACCGGACCGCGCGCCTTGACGATTTCGGCCAGTTGCGGGCCGCGGATGAATTCCATCACCAGAAACACAAACCCACCATGCATTTCCGAGCGCAGCAACTCGTTATAACGTACCACCGCGTCGTCAACCACATTGTGCAGAACGTCGGCCTCGCGGCGCATCAGGTTGATAAACGCCTCGTCACGCGAAAATTCCTGCTTCAGGATCTTGATGGCAAATTCGCGCCCCGAAACGATGTTCTTGGCCCGGTAAACCTCGCCGGTCCCGCCAGAACCAACGAGTTCCTCGATCACATAGGTATTGTTGAGCAATTCCCCTGCGCGCAGGATACCCTGAGACTGATTCACGGCACATTCCTTTTGGTTTACCGGCGTATCTTACGGTGCGATTCCGTTAAAATCCAGCATTAAGGCAAGGTGGTGCAAATCCGTATCTTGCCAAAAGGAATCGCGCGCAAGCGCGCGATGCCCGATTAGCCGCCCCCCGGCGGCGATTGGCGCCCGGTGGCTGACCTTATGTACAACCCACCCCGGTACGGGGTGTCGAAGAGGGAGGGGGTCAATCCCCCTCCCGAAGCGAAGGCCCGTTCAGCCCTTTTTCTCGGCTTGCATTTTTGATTCAATTCTGCGCAATGCCAGCGACAGGGTGATGGTCATCAAAAGATAGATATAGGCAACGATATTATAGGTTTCGAGATACTTGTACGAGCCGGCCGAATAGATTTTACCCAGCTGCGCGATATCCGCGACCCCCAGCACCGAAACCAGTGAACTGTCTTTGATCAGCGCAATAAAATCGTTGCCGAGCGGTGGCAGGATGGTGCGGATGGCCTGCGGGAAAATGATCAGGCGAAACCGTTGCCAGCCATTCAGGCCCAGCGCTTTTGCGGCTTCGATCTGGCCCGGTTCGACCGACTGGATTCCGGCGCGAAATACCTCAGCAATAAAAGCGGAATAGCCGATGGTCAGGGCGGTTATCGCGCGCCATAACAGCGACACATCGCGGGTTTTCATCGGGTCCAGCCCGAGCGGCTCGCCAATCCAGTTGATCGCGACCACCAGCGCCGGAGTGCCGACAAAAGCGATATAGATCAGCAGTACCAGAATAGGTACGCCACGGATGATTTCGATGTAAAAGCGCGACAATTGCCGCAGCACCAGAAACCGCGACAGCGACCCGACCGCCAGCACCAGCCCGACCAGCGACGCGCTGAAAAACGCCACCACGGTAACAAAAATCGTCACCGTAATCCCGCGTGAAACGGTGGAAATCACCTGCGAATACAACTCGTCGGTATAAACGCGAAAGCCCAGATACAACCCGATGGTTGCCGCCAGCAGCAGCCAATAGGGGAAATCCTTGGTGTCGGGTTGAGAAGAGTTCATCGGGAAACCCCGCCCCCGCCGCAGCGGGGGCAGAACGGAGCGCGCTTAGCCGCCCATGTCATATTCGAGGAACCATTTGACGTTCAGTGCTTCGATGGTGCCATCTTCCTTCATCGCGGCAATCGCCGCATTGATCGGCTCGACCAGATCGGAGCCTTTGGGGAAGATAAAGCCGAAATCCTCGGTACCCATCGGGTCACCGACCAGTTTGAAGGTATCGGGATTGGCGCGCACATAGCCTGCACCGGCAGTGCCATCGGTCAGCACCACATCAACGTCACCGGCGCGCAGCGCCTGCACGGTAATGCCGAAGGTTTCGAACAGTTTGATGCGCGGGTTGGCCTCGTCACCATCGAGCATATTGTAAACCGCCACATAGAACGGCGTGGTGCCGGGCTGAGCGCCCACAAGGCCGCCCTCGAAGGCGGCAAAGCTGGGGCCGTCGCTAAAGCGGTCCTCGTCGGCACGCACCAGCATGAACATTTCCGAACGCATGTAAGGATCGGAAAAATCGACCACCTCGGCGCGATCCTCGCGGATGGTGATGCCGGTCATGCCCATATCGTATTCACCGCTGGACACGGCAGGGATCATCGCATCCCAGCTGGTATTCTGGTATTCGACTGTGATGTTGATGCGCTTGGCAATTTCGGCCATGGCGTCATATTCCCACCCAATGGCATTGCCACTGGAAGGATCAACGAATTGCAGCGGCGGATAGGCGTTTTCGGTTACGACAACCACGGTGCGACCGCCCAGATCGGGCATGCCCATGGCCGGAGATTCCTGTGCAGAGACCGCGCCGGTCATGCCCAAAGTGGCCACGACGGCCAGAATCGATTGAAATTTCATGTATACCTCCTGTTTTTGCTGGCTGGACTATGGCGAAATATTAACCATCTGGCAAGCTTCAACAAAGCGCAGGGGCTAACAGCAGGCCTCGTTTGCGCTGTCGGGCGACAGCTCCATGACCTTATTCGCGCCGTCACGCTGAATATGGCAGCATTGTTTAATCGAGACCTCCAACATCCTGCGCCCGCGCTGCACCCGCGATTTCACCGTCGAGGGGCGCAGGCCGGTTTCGCGGGCAAGGTCAACTTGCCGCCCGCCGTTCAGATCAACAAAGGTCAGCGCATCGCGATATTTCTGAGGCAGCCCGTTCAGCAACGGGGTCAGACAGCGGCCAAATTCGGCTGCCTCGGCCTTGTCGGGGCCGGGCAGTGTTTCTATCGGCGCGCCGCCCGTTTGAACCCGCCGTCCCTGCTTGCGAAAATGGTCGATAATCACCGAATTTGTGACCGTATACAGCCATGCCAGCGGAGTGTTGGCGGCTTGCAAGGGCTTTTCATTGCGCAGCACCCGCAGAAAAACCTCTTGCAAGATGTCCTCTGCCTCCTCGGCATTGCCAAGGCGCTTGGTAATAAAGCGCCTTAGCTGCTGGTGAAAAGCCCCGTAAGCGGCTTGTGTATCCATCATCGTTCAGCATCCAAGCTTTGCGTTGCTTTCCCGCGCGGTAAAAAAACCGTCGAGGTTATCGGGCAAAGTATAGGCAGGGGTATCGCTACCGCAACAGGCATCGGGTGCCCGGTGCGCGGCCAACACTTCCTCCAGGATTTTCCCGACCGGCGCGGCCTTGTAAACCTCGCCGCGCCAATGCCATGTGCGGCAATCCACGGCCACCTTGTCACCGGTCAGGGTGCCGCAACTCGGGCAGTCATCCTCGGTCCGCGCAGGGTCGATATCGACACCATTGACGCGAATGGTAGGCGAGGACAGGAATGCATGCGCAATCGCTGTTTTCCGGTCCACCATGTGGGTTTTGTTTACGCGCAGGGTCACGCCCATGGCCGCTAAACCCCGTCCAGCATATCCACCGCGCTGTCCAGTGCGGCTTCGGTTCCCGAACAGGGCGCGCAGGTTTCATCGTCAAGATACAGGAAATCGATCACGATTTCGGACTTGTCGAGGGGCGCATTTTTTGTCTCGCAACAGCTCATCTTTGGTTTCCTTTCATTGTTGATACCCCCTTTGACGCTGGCAATCCCGAAAAGACGCAAGGTTTTTCCAAATTGTCGGAAATGCCTGCTGAAAAGTCGTCAAAATCATGGTCATGCGGGCTAAAATGCGCATGCTGAACCAAACAGATTCGGGAGACCTGAAATGAAAACCCATGTAAAAGCCTGTATTGTCGGTGGCGGCGTCGTCGGGGCCTCGATCGCCTATCATCTGGCCAAGGCCGGCTGGCAGGATATTGTGCTGCTGGAACGTGACGAGCTGACTTCCGGGTCAACATGGCACGCGGCGGGGCTTTTGCCGCTGTTTAACATGGGCTTTGCGACCTCGCATATTCACGACTATTCGGTGAAGTTCTACAAAGAGTTGGAGGCCGAAACCGGCCTGAATGCCGGATTCTCGGTGGTGGGCAACCTGCGTATGGCGCAGACCCGCGACCGGATGGACGAGTTCCACCTGTATTCCTCGACCGCCGAAACCGTCGGGATCGAGCATGAATTCCTGACGCCCGACCAGATCAAATCGCGCTGGCCGCTGATCCGCACCGATGATCTGCAAGGCGCGCTTTATCATCCGACCGACGGCTATATCAACCCCGCCGATGTCACCATGGCCATGGCCAAGGGCGCGCGGCAACGCGGGGTGGATATTGTGCGCAAACGGCAGGTGGACAGCTATGACTGGGCCGGTGACCACTGGATCGTGCGCGGCCGGGTCATGGTTGAAAAGGGCGGCAATCTGGTGGCCAGTGATGAAACCTTTGAAATTCACGCCGAACATGTGGTAACGGCGACGGGCAACCACGCCCAGCGCACCGCGAAACTGCTGGGGATCAAAATGCCCGCCGTGCCGGTTGAGCACCAGTTCATTGTCACCGACGTTGATCCGGCGCTGGCCGAGTGGCGCCAGCAGAACCCCGAACATCCGGTTATTCGCGATGCCGACGCGCAGTCATACGTGCGCGAGGAACGCGGCGGCTGGATTCTGGGGGTTTACGAGAAGAACGCACCGGCGCGGTTCATGCACGGCGTGCCCGACAGCTTTCGCGCCGACCTGTTTCCACTCGATCTGGAACGCATCGAGGCCCAGTACATGGCGATGATCCACCGGATGCCCTCTACCGAGCATATCGGGTTGAAAGACGATTTCAACGGCCCGATTTGCTATACCCCCGACGGCAACCCGCTGGTTGGCCCCGCGCCGGGGCTGCGCAATATGTGGCTGGCCGAGGGGTTTTCCTTTGGCATAACCGCCGCGGGCGGCACCGGCTATTATCTGGCGCAAATGATAGTCGAGGGCGAGGCCGAGATCGACATGGCGTCGCTCGACCCGAAACGTTACGGCGATTGGATGACCACCGCCTATGCCTGCACCAAGAACGAGGAATGCTACGACCACGTTTACATTCTGCATCACCCCGACGAGGAACGCCCCGCCGCGCGGCCGCTTCGCACCACGCCCTGTTATGACCGCATGGCGGCGCACGGCGCGCAATTCGGGCAGGTCAACGGCTGGGAGCGCCCCAACTATTTCGCGCCGCAAGGGTTCTCGGACCATGACAGCCGCAGCTTCCGGCGCGGCGGCTGGTGGCAATACGCGCTAGAGGAGGCCCGCGCGATCCGGCAAGGTGTCGGCATGATCGATGCCAGCGCCTTTACCAAACACCGGATCACGGGCGCGGGAGCAACCGCGTTTCTGGACTGGTTCACCTGTAACAAGCTGCCCTCGGTGGGCCGCATCAACCTGACCTATGCCCTGACCGATGCCGGCACCACCCGCACCGAATACACCATCGTGCGCGAATCAAGCGATTCCTACTATCTGGTTTCGGCCGGTGCCTGGACAGCCTATGACGCCGATTACCTGCGCAAGGCCGCCACCGACAAGGCAGGCGAATTCGGCCCGATCATCATTCAGGACGTCACCACCCAATACGGCGTTTTCGCCATTGCCGGCCCCAAATCCCGCGAGGTGCTGCGCAAGATTATCACCGACCCCGATCCGGCAACCGCCCTGTCCAACAAACGCTTTCCGTGGCTGACCTCGCGACGTATCGAACTGGGCATGTGCCCCGTCCACGCGATCCGCGTTGCCTATACCGGCGAGCTGGGCTGGGAATTGCACCACCCGATCGAAATGCAGAACTATCTGTTTGACCTGATCATGGAGGCGGGCGCGGAACACGGGCTGAAACTGGTTGGCGCGCGGGCACAAAACTGGCTGCGTCAGGAAAAGAGCTATCGCGCCTTTGGCACCGAACTGGGCCGCGACGCGACACCGCTAGAGGCCGACCTGCCCCGTTTCGTCGACCTGTCCAAGGAATTTCACGGCAAAGACGCCATGCAGGCGCTGGGGATCCGCTCCAAATGCGTGACCCTGCTGATCGACGGCCCCGATGACGCCGACCCTTGGGGCCGCGAAGCACTGCTCCATGACGGCCACAAAATAGGCCGCCTGACCTCGGGCGGCTATTCGGTGCATTTCGGCCAAAGCATCGGCATGGGCTATCTGCCCCCCGAACTGGCCGTGGCTGGCCAAAAAGTGCAGGTCCGCATGCAGCGTCAACTGTGGAACGCAACCGTAACACAAGACAGCCCGTATGATCCGAAGAATGCGAGTATCAGAAAAGATGGATAGATTCGGCAACCCGACTTAAGGCTGCCGAATCATGTTTCAAGCACTGATATAGACAGAGCTGAACGGGCAGGCTGGTTGCTGAGGGATCGGAGCATTTACCCATAATCCGTCCCAAGAAAGCTTGGCCACCGTAACGATCAACAGAACGGTCAGTGATATCAAGACTCCTTTAAGTACGCTGCGCCAGAAATTAGAGCCTTTGCTCGGCGAGCCGTCATCGCCCAACTGCGCGGGTTCATCCTCTGGCTCTACCGGCGGCAGTTGGTTTTCCGGATTTGAGTTTGTCTCTTCAGTCGAGAGTTCGTCGTCAAAATCGGTGCTATTGAGGGGGTCGATCATGGCGCATTCCTTTCAGATAAAAAACTGTGGTTCCCAGTGAAGAATGTTGATTCTTACGCTGAATGCCAAAATTCTGCCGAATTCGCCGGTGTGCTAGGTTTTTCATAGTCTGAGTCCTTGGTTGATGGTTTAGCTACGAAACGCCTGACTGCGCTCCGTAGCCAAACCATATCCGGTTTTCAAAATGCTGCAACGCACAAATCATATATCCGAATTTGTTTTTTTCGAATTAGTGTCGTCTTAACGCTGAGTTACAACAACCCAAGTATGTTTTTTTATTGCGACCCGCCTCTATATCGGGACATTTTATTGCGCCACAATTGCCGCCACGATAGTCGAACTGACCAAACGGGCAAAAAAAGCATTTCAGTTTCGTTTTGTTTGCTATATGCGAAAATCAAACATATCTTTCCAGATTTCGAAGAATATCGACAGTCTTGATCTGAGTGCCCCCCATCAGGGCACACGGACAGGCAAAAAAAACATAAAATCTAAAAACTATTTGAATTTATAGATTTTTTTAAGTTTACTGCAAAACTCATGACAAAACTGTATAAAGATTGAATTCTATGTGGCACAAAAAAATTTCGACAGCCTCAATTGCAGCATTAAAGGCGCACTTGAATCTAGAATCAGACTTTCAACTTATTTCCAAGCTTTCTGAGACCCCATATGTGTTGGACGGAATGCAAAGCGAATCCATGCACAAAAAGACAGCCCAAAAAATTGTTATGACAAGGAAGTTTGGGCAGGAGGCTACATTCCGTAAATTCAATGCTATTTTAAAAGAATTGCATTATCCTGTCGAAAACATACGATATGAATCGCGAACACAGTCCATAAGTACGGCCGCCGGGTCTTTTCAGGAACAATTCATTCAATTACCTATTGGTATTTCGGAGGACCATCACAGAAAACTATGTGCTAAGGATTCTTTGGTGGGAACGTATGGGGTATTGCGCCGAACTATCGACAGCTCACATGATCCATCCAGCTTCACCCGCGAAAAACTAACGATTTGCGAAGAAGGCGACAAGATTAAATTTACCTTGGAAATCCCGGAGCCCGGTACGGGAATGGGGACTAGAACCTATGATGGGTATGTAACTCACTATCGTCATACCCTAACGCTTATTGGCTATGTCAATGATCCTGCAAATTCCCACAATTCTATGCGAATTATAACCCTTCCAGATGAAGGCAGCGCAGGAAGAAACACTCATTCGGTCAGGTGGGGATTGTTGACAACCGGGATATTGGGAACATCTGTAGGTGAAGGATGGCCAATCTCAAGACGCATACTTTTAGAGAAACCGGAGCTGAATGAAAATGGAGGTTCCATAGTTGACATAACCCCAACGCGGTTAACACGCCAGGATATTGATGAAATATACGGGGACCTTGCGGAACAGGTTCTTGTACTTGTTGGCAGTTCTGACCTCAAAGGGACAGTGTTGAGAAAAGACCCAACTCTTGCATTGGAAGACGCAATGTATATTGATCAAGCTTTGATTGATAGCATAACTAGTGATCTGGCCAAACGAATAACCAAACCGAAACCCGTAAAATAGGTAAAATCCCATCCTGCCGCAAGGCAGGATTCCGTTTGGTCACGGGCGCTAGGGGTGCAGGGTCTGCATGATGTCGGGGTTGTCGGGATAGGCTTGCCTTAGCAAGTCCAGCAACGCGTCATCTGCCTGTGCAATTTGCACAAATAGCTGTGCATAGCTGTCATCCACCATGGTTTGCCAGCGGCGGGTAACGTCCATTGCGTCGGCGGCCACCGACCTGCCATCGAACGAGGAACCCGCCCCGTAGATCTGCACATCGCCCAGGCCGTTATCCACTTCGGCCAGCCCCAGTTGCGCCAATAGCGCCAGCCGGTGGGCGGGCGACGTAACCCACGCGTCATAATCCACCACCACGAACCCGTCTTGCCCGGCCAGCGCCAGCGCCGCTTTCAGGTGATCCTTGTAGCGGCTGATTTCATAGGCTATGCCCTGACTGACCAGCGCCGAACGGGGCGCCTCATGCGGGTTCATGATCCGCATCAGCCGGACAAAGGACGGCAGCCAGTTGACAAAGCTGCGAATTACCAGCACCTCGCGGGTAAAGGCGGCATTGGGGATATCCTGAGTGACCTGCCCTTCGTGATAAAGCGCCGGCGAAAAACCGGCTTCGTAAGAGATCAGCACCGCCGGATGCGCGCCCTCGGCCAGCATCTGTTCCAGCTTGCGTTTCAACGGCCAGCCGCGCGATGACTGCGCGCCGTTCACCTCGGACTGGCCACAGGTTTTCACCGGCGAGCGGCGCAGGGTGCAACTGTTGAGGAACACGGTATCGGGCGCGCCGCTATTGCGCAGGATCCAGTTGATCACCGCATGCTGCCCGCAGCGCCGCTCGCCGGTGAAAACCTGTGGCC
>JALXER010000003.1 GCA_027069385.1 Paracoccaceae bacterium | reverse complement strand
ACTTCAAAGACGGTATTTCCGCCTGGTTCTCCGCTGACTTCTAATCCAGCCGGATTGAAAACAGATCAGGGCGTGCCATCCGGCGCGCCCTTTTTCTTTGGCTTGATAGGGAACATAAATGACGATAGTCATAGCAAAACTGCCGGAGACCCCGAAATGTCCCTATCCGAAATCAAGGCCCGCGTAGATCTGGCCGTCAAAAACGCCAACCGGCCGCCGGTGCAGCTGATTGCCGTCTCCAAGGTGCAACCCGATGAACGGGTGGCGGATGTGCTGGCGCAGGGCCACCGCGTATTCGGAGAGAACCGCGTACAAGAGGCGCAGGGCAAATGGCCCGCGTTCAAGGAACGGTTCGACGGCGTGACCCTGCACCTGATCGGCCCCTTGCAGACCAACAAGGTCAAACCGGCGCTCGACCTGTTCGACGCCATCCACACGCTTGACCGCCCCAAACTGGCCCGCAAACTTGCCGCGGAAATTCAGGCGCGCGGGCAGGCGCCCGAGCTGTTCATTCAGGTCAATACCGGCGAAGAGCCGCAAAAGGCCGGCGTGTTGCCCGCCGATGTCGATGCCTTTGTTCAAAGCTGCCAAACCGAATTCGATCTGCCGATTGCCGGCCTGATGACCATCCCGCCGGTATCCGAAGAACCCAGCCTGCATTTCGCCCTGCTGCGCAAAATGGCGCGGCGCAACGGCCTTGGCGGCCTGTCCATGGGCATGAGCGGCGACTTTGAAAGCGCCATCGCGCTCGGGGACACCCACATCCGCGTCGGCAGTGCCATTTTTGGCGAACGGGTGCCCGGGTCGCTTGCGGGCACGCAAGCTCGATGAGCGGGGGGCTCGATGCCCCCCCGAAGCGACGGCCGCTAGAGTAAATGCCCGCTTTTGCGCGCCTTGGTGGCCAGATAATCCTTGTTCTGCGCGGTGTGGCCGACGCGCAGCGGCACTCGTTCAGCGACTTTTATGCCGCAGCTCTCCATTTTGGCGATCTTGGCGGGATTGTTGGTAAGCAAGCGCACGGACTCGAACCCGAGGTGGTGCAGGATTTGCGCCCCCAGCGCAAAATCGCGCTCGTCATCCTCGAAGCCCAGCCGGTGATTTGCCTCTACCGTGTCGAATCCCTGATCCTGCAAACCATAGGCCCGCATCTTGTTGGCCAGCCCGATCCCGCGGCCTTCCTGATTCAGATAGAGCAGCACCCCCGCCCCCTCGGCCCCGATCTGCGCCAGCGCCGCGCGCAGTTGCGGCCCGCAATCGCATTTGAGCGAGCCGATCAGATCGCCGGTAAAACAGGCCGAATGCAGCCGTGCCAGCACCGGTTTGCCCTGCTCGGGCGTGCCGATCACGATGGCATAGTGCTCCTCGGAACCGTCGTCGGGGCGAAAGACGTGCACCTTGCCGGCCTTTGAAACCGCCAGTGGCACCCTTGCGGCGGATACCGCGTGCAGATGCACCGGGTTCAGCCGCGTGATATCATCGGCACTAACCCGGCTAAGCCCGTCCGGCAGCCCCCCGGGCAGCGGCGCAACCAGCGCAGCGGGCAACAGATGGGCGCGTTTGCACAGGTCAATCGCGATACGGTGCGCCGTCACATCGCCGCCGCGCCTTGTCCGATAGGGGCCTTTCATCGGTTGGGCCAGATCGACCGAAGGGTCTGCCGTGGCCTGCACCCAGTCAAGGCTGGCCGCAGGGTCAGGGATGACCCGCGCCAGACCACCGTCATAGGCCCGCGCCCGCAAGGTCTCGGCCCGCCGCGCGGTTATCGCCAGATCCAGCCCGTCCAGCGCGGCAAAATCCTGCCAGCGCGACGGGGTCAGGGTTTCAACCGCGCCCACCAGATGGCCGCTCACGATAACCGGCAGGCCCAGCCGCAAGTCATGCGCCGCCCGTGCCACCCGCTCGCCCGCGCTTAGTCCCAACGTCATATTTCATTTCCGTTACAGTTTCGTCCAAACCTATAGCCCCCCGCGCCCGAAATTGAAACATTTGATGGAAATTCGACAAGGAAGCGTGAACGCACGGGCCTGTGACTTGATGATTCCGGCGCAGCACTTAGGTTGAGGCTAACGAATTGGAGGGAATACCGAATGTCTACATTGCGAAAAATACTGATGGTCGATGACGACGAAGACCTGCGCGAGGCGCTGGCCGACCAATTGGTGCTGACCGATGAATTCGACGTGTTCGAGGCCGGAACCGGTGCCGAAGGGCTGAGCCGCGCCAAAGAGGCGCTCTATGATCTGGTGATCCTCGATGTGGGCCTGCCCGATATGGATGGCCGCGAATTGTGCCGTTTGATGCGCAAACAAGGGGTCAAGGCCCCGATTCTGATGCTGACCGGCCATGATACCGACAGCGATACCATTCTGGGGCTGGATGCCGGTGCCAATGATTATGTCACCAAGCCGTTCAAATTTCCGGTGCTGCTGGCGCGCATTCGCAGCCAGTTGCGCACCCATGAACAATCCGAAGATGCGGTGTTTACCGTGGGGCCGTATACGTTCAAACCTGCCGCCAAGATGTTGATGACCGAGGACGAAAAGAAAATTCGCCTGACGGAAAAAGAGACCAACATCCTGAAATTCCTGTATCGCGCCGCTGACGGTGTGGTGCAACGCGATGTGTTGCTGCACGAGGTCTGGGGCTATAATGCCGGGGTAACCACCCACACGCTGGAAACCCATATTTACCGCCTGCGCCAAAAGATCGAGCCCGATCCCAGCAATGCGCGCATTTTGCTGACCGAGAGCGGCGGTTACCGCCTCGCGTCCTGACGGTGCGTGAAACCACGCACCTTACTGTTTCTCCCTGAGACTTGGCCTGCCCTTTGTGGCAGGTCTTTTTTATTGGCTTTGTCGGGCGATAGATGCGTTTGAAAAGTGGCGGAAGGCATAGAAAACCAGCCCCAGAAATCCGCTTGCCACGATAAAATAAGGCGCGCGCAAGGCGGTTTCGTGACCGGCCAGCGGTTCGAACCCCTTGACCAACAGCCCCGCCAGCATGGCCCCGACCGGAATCATGCCCCAACTGATAAACCGGTACACCGAGTTGACCCGGCCCAGCAGTTCGGGCGGGACAATGCGTTGGCGCAGCGGCACGGCGATAACGTTCCAGATCATGCCGCCGAACACTCCGCAGAACATTCCCAGCGCCACAAGGCTGCCATGCCACGCCACCCCGATCAGCGCCGATTCCAGAGCCATAGAGATGGTCGCTACGCGCAGCCCCCACCCGTCGCCGATGCGCGCCACAATGCGCGGCGCAACCAACCCGCCCAGAATGCCACCCACCGCGCCTCCGGTCAGCACCAGCCCATAGCCCAGCGGGCCAAGACCCAGTATATCTTGCGCAAACAGCACCAGAATGGTCAGCGATACCGTCGCGCCCAGATTCATCAACCCGGTCATTACCGCCAGCCGCATCATCAGCGGGTGTTGCCATATCCAGACCATCCCCTCTTTCATCGCGCCAAAGGCGGGTTGGCGGGGCTGTTTTGCGATCGGTTCGGGGCGCAGCCGCATCACCAGCAGGGCCGCCAGCGCAAAGCTGAGTGCATCGAGCACAAAGGGCAGCGGCAGCGCAACGGCAATCAGGAATCCGGCCAAAGGCGGGCCGATAAACTGGTTAAGAACGCTCTCGGCGCTCCATAATTGCCCGTTGGCGCTTGGCAGATCGCGGCTGTGGACCAGCCGTGGCAGAATCGTTTGGGCGGTGTTGTCGCGCAACACTTCGGCCATCCCGAGCAGAAAAGCAATCAGCGCCAAAGCCGGAATAGTGCCGCGCGTGTCAGTGCCCGGCAGGTCCGGACCCAGCATCACCAGCGCAACCACGCCAAGGGTCAGTACACAGCGAAACAGGTCGCACCAGACCATGGTCAGGCGATGCGACAGCCGGTCGGTTATCACGCCGGCGGGCAGGCTGAACACAAACCATGGCAGGCTGGAAGCAAAGGCCACAAAGGCGATATCGACCGGATCGCGGGAAAGCAGGGTTGCCAGCCACGGAAACGCCACCACAGCCACGCCATCGCCCAGATTGCTGATGGCCGACGCCGAAAAGATCAGCCGGTAGTCGGGGTTTTTCCAAAGGGAAGGCGCAGGTCGCATCGGGCCAGCCTAGCGGGAATGGGGGTGCAATTGCAAGTAATGCCGGGCGCGGGTGCCAAAGAAAATCCACCCTACTAAACTGGTTTAGTGGTTCAGTTGTCGCGCGTTTTTTACAATAATAATCATACAGTTACGTCAGATTGCCCTATTGCAAAAACACCAGTCGCACCAATAGCAGGGTCAGGTCGGCACCGTCGCTGTGCACCACAAAATCCGCTCCATTTTGCAACCCGTTGGAAAACCGGCTGTGCAGGGTAAAGGTGGCGGTATGGATCCGGTTATCGGTGCTAAGCGCCAGTGCCGCGGACGGACCAGCGGCGGTTTCGACCCAGATCTGCGCGGCCGCATCGGCCTTGTAGGACAGCTTGATTTCCACATCACACCCCCTTGCGCAGCGCCGACGGGCCAGCGTGTCATTCAGGTCAAACAGGAACTCGGCCGAGGCCCGCGCCGCGTACTCATAGTCGATATCATCGGGCAGGTAATACTGTTCCCATTTCTGTTCGCGCCCGGGCATATTGATGCGATAGGCCGGAGCGCTGTCACCGATTTCCGACAACCAGCGCTCTATGCCGCGAATGCGCAGCATTCCGTTGACAATTCCCGGGTGGCGGGCCAGCGGGCCGTGCAGATAATCCGCATCCAGATAGCGCTCTCCGAGCAGGGTAAAGGCGTCGGGCGTGTTGGAAATATCGCGCCCCAGCACCTGCGCCTGATAGATCATCAGGCCGGTCGGGTTCCACGGGTATGCGGGGAGGCGCAGGATGGCTTCGGGCCGGATCGCCATGTGGTTATAGCGCATCTGAAGGCCGCGCAGGCTGGAAACATAGAACCGGTAGCCCTGATTGCGATAAGGGCCGGAACTGCCAAGGACATAACGTTCGCGGCCATAGAATTCGTTCTCGTCGCCCCAGAACCGGTTTCCAATACCATTCGCAAACCTTTCATCGGTATAAAGCCGCACCGTGCCACGCGGCGCGACGGCCAGCTTTTGGCCGAACACGCTGTCGATATAGCGGCTCCAGTTTTCGATTTCGCCGTTGCGAATGCCGATGCCGCGATGGGCCAGATGGGTGGCAAGCCGCCCGAGCATCGCATTATAGGGCGACGCCGAATCCGAGGCAAAGCGGGCGATATTGGTAAACATCAGCTTGCCGGTATGGCCCCGAAACGCGCGCGCCGTCACATCGAGCAGCCGCTTGGTGGCGGATTCAAGCACCGAGGGGCTTAGGCCAAAACGGCTCTGCGCTTCGGCCAGTTCCGCGTCGGTCATCCAGTATTCGCCCCAGCCGTCATCATCACTGCTGCACCGGCGCCCCGATTTCTGCCCGTCGCCAAAGCCGATATACAGCCCGTCCAGCCGCGGATCGGCCGCGTAACGCGCCCCGAAGGCGGTGATCAGCGGCGCGAAGGCGTCATAATAGGCCTGATCCCAGAACACGATGGTGCGCTCGCTCATGACACGGGTGCGCTGCAACACCCAGTCGGGGGCAGCGCATTCGCCAAACCAGTTGATACGAATGATCAACGGGTTGCGGTTTTCCCGGGTCATCACGTCTTCGATCGGGGAAAAGTCAAACACGCCGGGGGCCGGATTGACGGCTTTCCATTCGATATCCAGAAAAGAAGCGTGGATATAGGGGGCTTTGTCCTCTCCATCATCACGCCAGACACCACCATGCGGGGACAGGCCAACGTAGTCGGGCAATGACCAGTCGATGCCATCGACCTGACGCACCGCCTGTGCCACACCGATCGACGCGACAACCGACAAAAGCAGGGCGAGCAATAGCGGGCGCGCGGTAAGGGTCATGGATCCAGCCTTGTTTTGGCCAGATTACCCGCGCGCGCCACGCTGTTTCAAGCGCCGGATTGTCGGGGCGGTAAACATCCGCCTATCCCGCGCAGCAACTTAGCTTTGCCACGTCTTTTTCAAAGGTCTGCGCGGCCAGTTTCAACCCCTCGACCGTGGTCAGATAGGGGAAAATCATCGCGCCCAGCTCCTCATAAGTCATCTGCGCGCGCAGGGCCATGGCGACGGTCTGGATGCTGTCGGCACCTTCAGGGGCCAGAATATGGCCGCCCAGCAAGCGCTTGCTGGCCTTTTCCGCCACCAGTTTGATCAACCCGCGGGTATCCCGGGCCGCCAATGCGCGGGGCACATGGGCCAGCGGCAATACCGAAACCACCGTATCCAAGCCCTGCACGGTTGCCTCGGCCTCGGTCAGGCCAACGCTGGCCACCTGTGGGTCTGAAAACACCACCGCTGGCATTAGCGCATTGTCATAGGTCATGCCCGCATTTTCCATCGCGTTTCGCGCGGCAATTTTCGCCCCGTAAGCCGCCATATAGACAAACTGGTCGCGACCGGTCACATCGCCGACCGCATAGACCCCGTCGCGGCTGGCGCGCATTTGTTCATCAACCACAATGCCGCCGCGCGCATCGGTTTTTATACCGGCGCGTTCCAGTTCCAGCAGGCCGGTATTGGGCACCCTTCCGGTGGTCAGCAGCAGTTCTTCGGCCGATATTTCCAACGTCTCGCCCGCCTTTTCGGCGACAAGCGTTACCGCGCCGCCCGACAGCGCCACGCGCGTATAGCTTAGGCCGCTCATAACGGTGATTCCTTCGGCGGCAAAGCTGTTGGCCAGCGCTTGGGATATCTCCGGCTCGGCTTCGGGCAGCAGGTGGCGGCGGGTAACGATGGTGACCTTGGACCCGGCGCGAGCGAATATCTGCGCCAGTTCAACACCGATATAGCCCCCGCCCATGATCATCAGCGATTCGGGCAGGTGGCCCAGTTCCAGCGCCGAGGTGCTGTCGAGCCAGTCTACCCCGTCCAGCCCGTCAAGCGCGGGCACATGCGGGCGCGAGCCGGTGGCGATGATGGTTTTGGGTGCGCGGATTTCACGATCCCCGACCATGACGCTGCCATCGGCCTGAAACCGCGCCGCGCCTTCGATATAGGTCACATTGGGGTAGCTGGGTAAAACATCGATATATTTCGCCCCGCGCAATTCATCCACCAGCGCCTGCTTTTGCGCAACCATCGCGGCCCAGTCGCTAACGCTGGCACTGGCCGAAATACCGTCAAACCGGTCGGCGGCGCGGGCGCTGTGCAGCACCTCTACGGCGCGGATCATCGCCTTGGAGGGCACGCACCCCACGTTGACACAAGTGCCCCCGATGGTGCCATGCCCGACCAGCGTAACCGACGCGCCGCTTTCGGCAGCGGTAATCGCGGCGGAAAATCCGGCCGAACCGGCTCCGATCACCAGCAGGTCAACCCCGCCCGAGCCGCTATTGCAACAGTCATTCATGTCAGGGTTCCTTATGGTCTAGGATCGGTTGTGCTTGCGCCACAGCGCGTAAATGGTCAGCAGGATGAAAAACCCCAGCGCGGGAAACAGCACGACGTCAAGATAACCCACCAGCGCCGACAGGCCAACCGCGCCGAGCAACACCACCAGCACCGGCGTGAAACAGCACAGCGCAGCCGTGATCGTGCCGATAATCCCGACACCCAGAATTGAACTTGTTTTCATCGTTTCAGGACTCGCCCTCAATCAGTTCGGCGTCGTATCCGGCCTGCGCCGAGGCCCCGATGATCTCGGCAAGCGTGGCAATTTCGTCGTCATAAACCACCACAGCCGTGCGGGTGG
The DNA here is from genome assembly GCA_027069385.1 of Paracoccaceae bacterium. Taxonomy (GTDB): domain Bacteria; phylum Pseudomonadota; class Alphaproteobacteria; order Rhodobacterales; family Rhodobacteraceae; genus UBA3077. The sequence continues at coordinate 23,857 of JALXER010000003.1, read as the reverse complement.
CGGAATCGGCATCGACCGAGATCACCCCGTTCACGTCGCCCATCGCCGATTCAACGATAAACGGGCAACTGGCACAATACATGCCGGGCACCGAAAAGGTTGCGGTTTGTTGCGCGGCCAGCAGCGGGCTGGCGCCAAGTATGCCAACAAGGGCAAGAGCATAAAGTTTCATGAGGTTTCCTTTCAAAGACCAAGAATCAGGGGGGCAACAATCGGGGCAATCCATGTCCAGAAAATTGCCAGAACGATCAGAAACGTCGCCCCCCAAAGCGCCGATTTAACCAGTCGGTTCGGCAATGGGCGTGCGCAGGCGGCACCGTCTGCGCACGCTTTTGGCTTGCGGTAAACCATCCAGTACCCATAGCCCAGAAACCCGAGCGTGATGGTAATAAAGATCGGTTTATACGGCGCAAGCGCTGTCAGGTTGCCAATCCACGCCCCGGAAACTCCGAGGCTGAACAGGATAAGCGGAATGATGCAGCATGACGAGGCAGCGATTGCCCCCAAAATTCCGCCCGCCGCAATCCATTTGGTTTTGCGCGAGCCTGGTTGTTCGTCCATCTGCACCATTTCCGTTCTCCATGGCAATTTGTTGATGCATTGGATATACGATCTGTAGCAACTACAGATACAAGGGTTATTTTGCATGGCAAAGATCACGAAAACGCGAGGATATCCGATCGGGCAAATGTCGCGCCTGACCGGCGTCAACATAGAGACCATCCGCTATTACGAGCGCATCGGCATTTTGCCAAAACCCGACCGCACCGCTGGCGGCAACCGGCAATATTCACACGACCAGTTAAAGCGGCTCAGCTTTGTGGCGCGGTCGCGCGCGCTAGGGTTCAGCCTGAACGAAATCCGCTCACTGTTCGAAATGGTGGACCGCGACGATTTCAGTTGTTCCGAGGTCCACACCCTGACCACCGGCCACCTTGCATCGGTCCGCGCCAAAATCGACCACCTGCAAAGGCTGGAAACCGCGCTAGAGGGCATGGCGGCCAAGTGCAGCCGCGGTGACGTGCCCGACTGCCCGATCATCGACACGTTATTCGAAGCACTATAGGCCCAGCACCTGTTCGGCCTTGCGAATCTGGGCGCGGCAAACCTTTAGCTGGCGCTCCAGTTTGGCGATTTCCCTGTCGGTTTGTGCCAGGGGCAGGCGTTGGGCATATTTGGTTTCTTTGCGGCGCAGTTTTTCCAGCACTTCGGCAATGGCCGCCTCGCGCTTGCCCGCGCGCCCCTGTTCGGGGTCCAGCAGCCCTTGCAACATCTTGGTGATCTTGGCCAGTTTCATGCACACACCCCTTGGTTGCCTTGGGTGATTCTAGCACGGGGTCTAGGCGTCGTCTTTGATCTGGGCCAAGGTATCCAGATCTTCTTCCTCCAGCTCCGCAGCCGAATGCCCGTCGGGCAGTTCCATTTCGGGGTTGCTGAACAGAATGGTGGCGGCGCGGGTCAGGTCGCGGATAATTGCCTTGCTATAGGACAGGTCATTCATCAGCGAAGTCGCCATTTGCGGGGTGATCTGCTTGGTACGAATCATCGTATCGATATTGCGCAAGGTCCGCGCCCTGCTTTCCTTGGCGGCCAGCTTGTTTTCATCCAGATTATGCACATCCACATCCGCATCTCCGCGCACCAACTGGTTGATCAGCCGCAGAATGCGGGCAATATTGATGCGGATGGTGTTGTACTCGGTCCGGATCGCGGCATTGCTTGAACCTACATAGGCCAGCACGTTCTTTTGCAGATGTTTGGTATCCTTGACCGCCTGCACGATGCGCGCACTGGCGCGGTTCAGGTCGTAAAGGTGGTTGGCCTCGTCCGGGTCCAGCCGGGTTTCGGCATTGCCGCTGAATTCGACAATGGCCGTGTGCAGGCTTTTGATGCTGGTTGCGTATTGCGCGTCGATATCCTGATGCATGATCTCTCGGGAACCCTGAATCGTGGCCTCCAGATTTGTATCGGAATCGATGATATCGCGATGGATGCTGATTCCGTGCGCAATGATACGATAGGCGTTGTCATACAGGTGCAGCACCTCGTTGCGAACAGAGGTCAGCAGGGTTTCGGAAAAATCGGTTACCGACTTGTTCAGGAACTTGGTCTGCACAATCGTGGTTTCGGGCGCGGCGATGACGCGCTCCAACAGGCGCACCAGCACCCCGACCAGCGGGGCCATGACCAGCACGCCGACAATGTTGAACAGAGAATGGAACACCGCAAGTTTCAGGGTGTAATTGTCAGGGGCGATTCCCGTGGCGTTGCTGAACCAGTCCACCGCCCAGATGAACTGCGCCATAAAGGCAATCGCGATGACCCCGGTCACAAGGTTGAAAACCAGATGCGCGCCGGCAAGGCGTTTGCCCTGATAATTCGCGCTCATCGAGCCGATAATCGCGGTAATCGTCGTGCCCACATTGGCCCCGATAGCCAGCGCCAGCGCATTGTCATAGGTGATCTGCCCCGAGGCCAGCGCGGTAATAATGATGACCAGCGTCGCATGGGAGCTTTGCATGATCACCGTGGCCGCCACCCCCACTCCGGCGAACAGGAACAGGCCCGCATAACCGCCCACGGCAAACCGGGTCAGGTCGATGGTCTCGCGGAACGCCTCGAACCCTTCTTTCATATAGTGGATGCCAAGAAACAGCATCCCCAGCCCCGCCAGCACATAGCCGATGCCTTTCAGGTTCTTGTTTTTCTGAAACACCAGAATTATGCCGAAAACCAGCATCGGCATGGCATAGGCCGAGATTTTCACCTTTAGCCCAAAACCCGCGATCAGCCACGCGCCGGTGGTGGTGCCCAGATTGGCCCCGAATATGATCCCGATTCCGGCGGCCAGCCCGATCAGGCCCGAACTAAGAAAGGAAATGGTGATCACCGACACCAGCGAACTGCTTTGCATGACCGTGGTGCTGACGACGCCGAAAGATATCGCTTTCCAGAGCTTGTCGGTGGTGCGCGCCAGCAGCTTTTCCAGCACACCGCCGGTAAAGGTGCGAAACCCGTCTTCCAGAAACAGCATCCCGAACAAAAATATCGCCACCCCGGCAGCGATTTCCTTGAAATCGGGGCTGATCCAGAACCCGACCGCCAGAATGACAAAAATAACCGGAAGAATGATGCGTTTTAACACGAGTGAAGCCTTGAAGAATATGTGAACTCCACCCCTGATACGCCCGAAATCGATGCGTTGCCACAAGAGTTTTACAAAACTGTTACATTCGAGGCAAAAAAAACGGGGCGACAGATGCCGCCCCGTTCGATTTTCAACCCGTGATTAGTAGATATCGTTACGGGTGTTATAGACGTTGAACTTGCCGGTCGGGGTGATCAGACGTTCGTCTTTGATCACGGTGATCAGTTCCAGCGTGCGGTCATCGACCACAACAATTGCCGATTCCTGATCTTTGCCGTTCCACATAGAGAACCAGACCTCGTTACCGTCGCGGTTGAACTCGGGCTGAAGGGCGCGAACCTGCCCGCCTTCAATTCCGGCCCATTCGCCAAGCGGCAACATGGTGGGTTCCGGGTTTTCCTGACCCAGTTCGTCGATATTATACACCGCAACCGAGGAAGAAATAACCGGATCGGGGTTCAGGGCTGCATCGATATACAGGTGGTTGGAGGTCGGGTTGGTTTTGATAAACAATGCCCCGCCGCCAAGCCCGTAAATCTGCTGCACAACCTGCCAAGCCTGATCAGGGTGATCCACCGGATCGGTCCCGATCAACGCAATGCTGTCATCACCAAGGTGCGACGTTGCCCAGACCGGCCCATAGACCGGATGCACAAAGTTGGCACCGCGACCCGGATGCGGGGTAACCCCGCCGGTTTCCGTTACCGCAACCAGTTCATCCTCCAGCGTGTCGATCACCACCACTTTGCCGCGCGCGTTGGCAGCAGTCAGGAAGTAACGACCCGTCGAGTCAAACCCGCCATCATGCAAGAAGCGTTCAGCGGCAATCGATGTAACGCTGAAATTCTCCAGATCGGAGTAGTCCACCATCAGCACACGGCCGGTTTCCTTGACGTTGACGATGAATTCAGGATGCTCGTGCGAGGCCACAATGGCCGCAACCCGGGGTTCGGGGTGGAATTCCTGATCGTCATAGGTCATGCCACGGGTGGAAACGATTTTCAGCGGTTCCAGCGTGTCGCCATCCATGATGGTGTATTGCGGCGGCCAATAGGCACCGGCAATGGCGTACTGGTCCTCGTACCCTTCATATTTGGAGGTCTCGACCGAACGGGCTTCCAGCCCGACCTTGACCGTTGCCACCGTTGCCGGCGTTTCCATCCACAGGTCGATCATGTTGATCACCGCATCGCGGCCAATCACATAAAGATAACGACCCGAGGCCGAAACACGGCTGATATGCACCGCATAACCGGTATCCAGCACTGTGATGATTTCGTAGCTGCTCCCGTCAATCAGGGCAACCTGACCCGCATCACGCAACGTTACCGAGAAAATGTTGTCGATATCGATATCGTTCATTTTTTCGGTCGGGCGATCTTCGGGAGCGACCAGCACTTCCCAGCTTTCGCGGGTCTGGCCCATGCCCCATTCGGGCGGTGTGGCCGGATCGATCAGCAGATAGCGCGCCATCAGCGAAATCTGTTCTTCGCTCAGGTCACCCGAGGTGCCCCAGTTGGGCATACCGGCCGGAGAGCCGTAGGTGATCATATCGTGCATATAGTCAAAGCCAAGATCGCGGGTGATATCCACGGTCAACGGCTTGCCGGTTGCGCCTTTGCGCAGCACACCGTGGCAACCGGCGCAACGTTCAAAAAAGATCTGGTTGGCGGCGGCGTATTCTTCCTGTGTCATCACAGGATCACCGGCTTCATAACCGGCTACCTCTACCCCGATCTGGTCGAATGTCGGGATAATGGCATCTTGCGCGAAACCCGCCGTACCAAACATGGCAGCGGCGCTTAGCGTCAAATAGTGTTTCAGTGAAAGGGCTCTCATATTGTAAACCTCCAAGGTTGATGATTCCCGGTTGCAATATCGCAAAAACATCCTCACGACTTCTTGACTAATGTCATGTTGACAAAATCAAATCCGGTCATAATGGGCGGCGATATTAACTCAACCCGGAGGTCCACATGCGAGAAGTCATGACCAAAACCATGGCCCGCAACATCTTCTATGGCGGGTCGCTTTTCTTTGTCGCGATCTTTGTCATACTGGCGTTCAACAGCCATTTGTATATTCTGAATTCGTCTACCAATGCCGATACCCTGACCGAAGACGTGGTGCGCGGCAAGCGGGTCTGGGAAGATCACGCCTGCATCAATTGCCATACTTTGCTGGGCGAGGGCGCGTACTTTGCCCCCGAGCTGGTCAACGTTATGACCCGCTGGGGCGTGCAGGACGACCCCGAGGCCGCCTTCGAGGTGCTGCAAGGCTGGATGCAGGCACAACCTTCGGGGATCGAAGGCCGCCGGCAGATGCCGCAATTCAATCTAACCGACGACGAAATTCGCGACCTTAGCGCCTTCTTCTTGTGGATCAACACGATCGATTCGCAGAGCTGGCCGCCGAATGATGCGGGTTAAGGGAAAAGGACAGGAGAAAAAACATGAAATACACCTCTCAAAAAGTCGCCCTTGCCTATTTCTTGGCAGCGATGGCGGTATTCGCGGTGCAGGTGCTGGGCGGTCTTTGGGCCGGCTTTATCTACATCTATCCCAACTTCATGTCGGAATTGATGCCCTTCAACATCATGCGCATGTTGCACACCAACTCGTTGATCGTGTGGTTGCTGCTCGGATTTTTCGGCGCGGCCTATTATCTGGTGCCCGAAGAATCGGAACGCGAGATATTCTCGGTCAAACTGGCCTATATCCAGCTGGCCATTCTTTTACTGGGCACGGCCGGCGTGGTGGTCACCTATACCTTCAACCTGTTTGAGGGCAACTGGCTGCTGGGCAAGGAAGGGCGTGAATTTATCGAACAACCGGTCTGGGTCAAACTGGGCATTGCGGTGGCGGCGGTGATCTTTCTGGTCAACGTCACGCTGACGGTGCTGGCCGGACGCAAAACCGCGATCACCAACGTGTTGCTGATCGGCCTTTGGGGGCTGGTGCTGCTGTTCCTGTTCGCCTTTTATAACCCGGGCAATCTGGCGCTGGACAAAATGTACTGGTGGTTCATCGTGCATCTGTGGGTCGAGGGCACATGGGAACTGGTGATGGCCTCTATTCTGGCCTTCCTGTTGCTCAAACTGACCGGCGTCGATCGTGAGGTCATTGAAAAATGGCTGTATATCATCGTGGCCACCTCGCTGTTCTCGGGCATTCTGGGCACCGGCCACCACTATTTCTGGATCGGGATGCCGGGTTACTGGCAATGGGTCGGGTCGATCTTCTCGGCGCTGGAGGTCATACCGTTCTTTGCGATGATGTCGTTCAGCTTCATCATGGTCTGGAAGGGCCGTCGCGACCACCCCAACAAGGCCGCTTTGCTGTGGTCGCTGGGGGCGGCCACCGTGGCGTTCTTTGGCGCGGGTGTCTGGGGCTTTATGCACACGTTGCACGGGGTGAACTATTACACCCACGGCACCCAGATCACCGCGGCGCATGGCCACCTGGCGTTCTTCGGGGCTTATGTCTCGGTTAATCTGGCGGTCATCAGCTATGCGGTGCCGATCCTGCGCGGGCGTGACCCGTACAATCAGGTGCTGAATATGGTCAGCTTCTGGATGATGACCGGCGGCATGGCATTCATGACCTTTGTGCTGACCTTTGCCGGCACCATCCAGACCCACCTGCAACGGGTCATGGGTGAAAACTTTATGGATGTGGCCGAAGGTCTGGACCTGTTCTTTACCATGCGCTGGTTCGCCGGTCTGGTGGTTGTGCTGGGGGCATTGCTGTTCGTCTATGCACAGCTGTTCCCGGGTAAAGAGATCATCTCTCAAGGGGACGAGGCATAACCATGACTGCCAACCATACCAACCAAAAGGGGGCTTCGGCCCCCTTTTACCACGCGGTTTCCGACGAATGCGATGTGTTCGAAATGGCGTTTCAAAACACCTTGCCGCTGCTGCTCAAAGGGCCGACGGGTTGCGGCAAAACCCGCTTTGTCGCCCACATGGCCGCCCGCCTTGGCCGCCCGCTTTATACCATCGCCTGCCATGACGACCTGTCGGCCGCCGATCTGGTCGGGCGCTTTCTGCTGAAGGGCGGCGAGACCGTCTGGGTCGATGGCCCGTTGACCCGCGCGGTGCGCGAGGGCGCGATCTGCTATCTGGACGAGGTCGTCGAGGCCCGCAAAGACGTGACCGTGGTGCTGCACCCGCTGACCGATGACCGGCGCATTCTGCCACTGGATAAAACCGGCGAGGAAATCGAGGCCGCCCCCGGCTTTATGCTGGTGGCCTCTTATAACCCCGGCTATCAGAACATCCTGAAAACCCTTAAACCGTCTACCCGCCAGCGCTTTCTGGCGATCGACTTCGATTTTCCCGCCGAGGATCGGGAGATAGAGATTGTCACCCGTGAAAGCGGGCTGGACGCGGCGCAGGTCAAACCGCTGGTGCGACTGGCAGGCAAGCTGCGGGCGCTGAAAGGCCAGGATCTGGAGGAAGGCGTTTCCACCCGCCTGCTGATCTATTGCGCCACGCTGATCCGGCAGGGCATGCTGGTGGAACGCGCCGTGCTGGCCGCCATGATCGAACCGCTAAGCGACGATGCCGACGTCAAGCGCGGCTTGCTCGATCTGGTCACGGTGATCTATGGCTGAAGGCGGCTTTGAACCCTGGGAGCCAGAGGAAACCATTGGCAAAATCTGGCATGCCTTTGCCAGCGGGCTGCAAGCCCCCGAGCAGCACAACGCCGCAAGCGTGGCGCTGGCCGATGTGGAAACCCGCCTTGGCGTGTTTTATCGCGGCCTTGGCGGGTCGCCCGCTACCGAGATCAAAGCCACCCCGCCGCAGGAATCCGAACACCGCCTTTCGTTTCGCCGCAAGCTTGGCACCTATAAGGAAAAGCTGTCGCGCCCGTCTTATGACGGTGAATCCCTGCGCCTGCCTGAAACCATCGCCGATTTCCCTGACCGCGAAACCAACGCCGCGCTTTATTTCTGGCTGACCGCCTCGGTGGCGCACGCGCCCGAACCGGTGCTGGAAAATGACCCGCTCGCCGCCGATATCCGCGCCCTTGCACAAGCCGCCGAGATGACCCGCCTGACCCTGCACGAATGCCCTGGCCTGCGCGAGCTTTACAACATGCTGGTAATGGCCAGTCGCGATGCCCGCCCCGATATCACCCTGCCACGGGTCGAAAAATCGGTGCATGTGGCCATTGATCACCTGCTTGGCGGGCCGATCCCGACCGATGCGCGGGCGCTTGAATTTCTGGCGCTGATTCGCAGCCCCGATGCCGACCTTTCGCACCTGCAAGCCCCCAAAAACTATCGCCCCTATCGCCCCGTGCCCCTATGGCCCGACCTGCGCCCCGCCGCTGCGCGCCTGAAACTGGACCGCCTGCCCGAGGCCGAAGAAACCAGCGGCGAGCAAGGCGCCGATGCGGGGATGAAAAAGGCGCGGCGCTCTGAATCCGATCTGGCCGAGCGGCGCGATAGCCTGATTTTGCATAAATTCGAAGCGATTTTCAGCTGGGTCGAAAGCCTGAATATGAACCGCCGGATAGAGGATGACGACGACGAAACCGCTCGCAAGGCCGCCGATGATCAGGAAGAACTGGCGCTTGGCCAGGTCAGCAAAAAGACCGCCACACGGCTGAAATTCCACCTCGATCTGGCCCCCGAGGACGTGGACCGCGAACGGCTGTCGGGCAAGCATCTGTACCCCGAATGGGACCATAAAACCGGCAGCTATCTGCCCGACCATTGCAACGTGCTGGCCAGCACCGCGCCCGAGGCCGAAACCGCGCCTGCCTTTAACATCGACCCTGCCGCGCGCCGCCGTATCCGCGCCGTCAAACGCCAGTTTGAGGCCCTGCGCCCCAAGCGCATCATCCTGCCCCGCCAGCTTGACGGAGATGATCTGGATATCGAGGCGGTGATCGCCGCGCAGGTCGAACTGCGCGCCACCGGCCAGTCAAATGACCGCGTTTACCGCGCCACACGGGTGCAGGAGCGCGACTTGGCCGTGTCGATCCTGATGGACACCTCGCGCTCTACCGAGAGCCACCTTGGCGAGCGCATGGTGATCGACGTCGAAAAAGAGGCCTTGGCCGCGCTGGCCTGGGGGCTGGAAGCCTGCGGCGATGAATGCGCCATTAACACCTTCTCCAGCCTGCGCCGCGATCGGGTCTACCTGCTGAATTGCAAGGGGTTTGAAGAAAAAATGGGTAGTTTGGTCGAATCCCGCATAGAGGGCCTGCGCCCCGGTTTTTACACCCGTCTTGGCGCGGCGATCCGCCATGCCTCGACCGAACTGGCCGAGCGCCCCAACGCCAAACGCCTGCTGCTGGTGATCACCGACGGCAAACCAAACGACCTTGACCATTACGAGGGCCGCCACGGTATCGAGGACAGCCGCATGGCGATTCGCGAGGCGCGGCGCAAGGGCCAATCGGTGCACGGCGTGGTGATCGAGGCGAAGGGGCAGGCGTGGTTCAGCCGCATCTTTGGCAATTCAGGCTTTTCGGTGGTCTCCGACCCCGCCAAACTGACATCCGCCCTGCCAGAAATCTATCGCCAGATCACAGGTGGCGCATGAGTAAACATGTCATAGACGAGCTGCCCGGCGAGTTGATGATCTGGGTGCTGATTGTCAGCGAATTGCTGGTGTTTGGCGCGGGGTTGCTGGTATTTCTGGCCCTGCGCGCCCAGAACCCCGAGCTGTTTGCCAACTCGCAAGACACCCTGAACCGCACGCTGGGGGCGATCAATACGATTGTGCTGGTCACCAGCGGCTATCTGGCCGCCATGGCCAGCCGGTATGCGGGGGTTAGTACGGGCAAAACTCGGCTTTATCTGGGTGGGGCTGCGCTGCTTGGCATCCTGTTTCTGTGGATCAAATCCTTGGAATATATCGCCAAATCACAACACGGCATCAGCATCGAAACCAATGATTTTTTCATGTTTTACTACCTGCTGACCGGCTTTCACGCCATGCATGTTATCGCCGGTATCGTCATTTTCGCCCTGCTGATCTGGAAGCCGGGCAAAGCCGCCGTCGAGGCCGGAGCCAGCTTCTGGCATATGGTTGATCTGGTCTGGGTGCTGCTGTTTCCCGTCATCTATTTGCTGAGGTAACCCATGACCCCGCTCACCAAAGCATTCATCACCCTGATCCTGCTTAGCGCCACCACCACGGCGCTGTCGGGGCAACTGACCGCGCTGGCCACCGGTGGCGCGCTGGCCCTGCTGGTGCTGTCGGGCTGGAAAGCGCGGGTGATTCTGAACGGCTATCTTGGCCTTGGCCCGTCGCGGTTCTGGCGGCGCGGCTTTAACGGCACGGTGATGCTGTTTTTGATTGTTGCTTTCGGGCTTTACCTTCTGCCCGTCCTGCGCGCTTGATCAATATCAACGCCGTCCGGCCACAAACCCCTTAGGCTCGGGCGAAAACCAAAAAGGAGAAGATATGCGTTTCCTGACCCCTGCATTCTGGCTGCTGCTGGCATCACCGGCCTTTGCCCAGGATACCCTGTCGCCCCGCGACCACCTGGCCGAAGCCCTGACCCACGACATCGGCGAGGCAACCTGGTGGCTGATCGGCACCGCACTTGCGATGTTTGTCGCGCTTTATGCGGTGCAAAAATCGGTCTATCGCAAGAAATGACCCAAGGCCCGCGCAAACGCTGGCCGGTCTGGAAAATTACCGCCGCGCTTTATCCGCTTGGCTTTGGCGCGGCGGCAATCAATATCTTTTTCATCGGTCTGCTGGTTCAGGCCGTCGGCATGAACGCATTCAGCCCGATGCTGTCGATTATCGCCGGAGCCATAATCGGCGTTCCCTTTACCTGGCTGTTCGCCCGCCATATCCACAAGCTGATTACGCAGGCCGAACAGGACTAGGGCGTAGACCCATAAACCCCACGGCGCCCGTTGGGTGATCCGCGGCTTTGTCACATGTCAGTCTTTGCGAAAGAATTTTTTCTCGCGCGGTTTGCCGTCCCAGCCGGGTTTGCCCTTGGGGGCGCGGTCGTCAAAACGTTTTCCGCCGCCTTCGCGATCACCGCTGTAAGGCTTGCCGCCGCCCTTATAGCCGCCGCGATCTCCGCCGCCCTTATAGCCGCCACGATCACCGCCGCCTTTATAACCACCCCGGTCGCCGCCCTCGCGGACTTCCCACTTCTTGATGATCATCTTGTGAAAGGTATCGCGGTGAATGGTGCCTTCGTTGCACCACACGGTCGAAACCATATCCCCCTCGATTTTCTCTACCGCCATGCGCGGGGAACCGGGGGTCAGGGCGACAATCTCGCCCAGTTTAAAATCAGCCATTTTCTCTCTCTCATAAAACGCGCCACATATGGCAAGCGCCTTACATAGGCTTATTCACATACAATACAAGCGCAAACTGCCCCGCCCGAAAAACGGGCGGGGCTTTGTCTAGTCGCGCAGGCGCACCAGATCGTTCATCAGACCATCGGTGCCGCTATGCACGGTCAACTGGTCGACCTTGCCGGCGATGGTCTCCAGTGCTTCCAGCTCTTTCAGCCGGAGCATCACCGGGTTTTCGGCCATCACCTTGGCGGTGTTGAGCAGCGAGCGCGTGGCGTTGGTTTCCTCGCGCCGTTTGATCACGTTGGCCTCGGCAGCCTTGGTGGCAGCCACAACCTGGTTCAGGATGTCGCGCATCTCGCCGGGCAGGATCACGTCTTTCAACGCGATTTCACCCAGTTCGACCCCGATTTCGGCCATCTCGGCACGAACCTTGTCGGCGGCCTCGGTGTCCACGCTCACCTTTTCGGCCAGCAGGTCGTCCAGCGTGCGGGCCCCCAGCGTCTTGCGAAAAGCAAACTGGAGGGCACGATGCAGGGCCTCCTCGAAATCCTTGACCCTGGTCACCGCTTTTAGCGGGTCATCAACCCGGAAATCGGCGGCGAGGTTGACCCGCAGGGTCACCCTGTCCTTGGTCAGGATTTCCTGCCCGGTCACATCATGCGCGCGCCAGCGGGTATCGACCAGCTTGGCCTTTACCACCTGAGCAACGGCCCAGAAGAAATGGGTGCCCGAACGCAGAACCCGCGTGAACGTCCCGTCTACCTCCAGCAGGCCGACCCAGCCGTCAGGCACCGCAATTGTGGTGACCGACTTCAGAAATCCGGCCTTGCGCAGCTTTTGGCCCAGCTTGGGTTCAATCGCCAGTTCCGTTGTGATATCAATGGTTTCGATATCCCAAGGCCCGGCGTCCAGCCACAAGGTTTTGCGGTTGGTTGGCCCCAGCACAAAGCGCGGACGGCCATCATGGCTGACCACTTTGACCTCGCCCTCGCCAGCCGTAACGCGCAGCAAATGCGCCTCGGCCAAATCGGGCTTTTCGCGCCACAACGCATCATTCAAAGGCGTGACAAATTCGGGCATGCTCAGGTCAAACACCTGAACCTCGGCATCTGCCTTCAGCCGGTGTTCGCCAGCTTTCAGAATGTCAGCAAAACGGCCCTTTCGGGTTACCAGCGCCCGCTGGTTTTCGGCCACCACCACCCGTTTAGTGTTGGTAAGTAAATCCACTAGATTTGTCATTTTCTTGATCCTTTAATTGATTATCGTCGTCGCAAAGCGAACTCCTGAGGTTGGGTTGGGGGTTAAAGTGAAAGCGCCCGAAACCGGCGGCTTGGCGTTTGGCGGCCCAAGAGAGAGCGGAGCGCGCGTGGCGGGGCGGGGTTTGGGGCTCGAAAGCACCCGCACCTGGCCCCGACAGGCCCAATTCTTCATCCCCCGGGCGGACATTCCCCAAGGTGTTGCCGGTCCTTTTAGGGGGCATGCCCCCCGCCAGAGCCAGCTTCACAAGCCGGTTCCGGGAACCAATTTTTGCCTTTCGGCGGTTTGAGGCCGGATTCGAACCGGCTACACATAGATCACAAGTCTATTGCTCTACCGAATGAGCTACTCGATGTTGGAGTCGAACCAACGTCCATTTCTGGATGACCCGTTGAGCCATTCCCGCGTTTACATGTTCGGCATACGACAAAGGCAAGGCCCCGCGCACCGGCGGTGTTGCAACACCAACCGCTAAACATGCTCCCGAGTGGGAGGCGTGCACCCTATAGGGCGGGGGCGCGATTCGGCGCAACAGCGGGTTGCAAAGAAATTGCTCGGCGTGGCAATTATATCACAATGTGACCTTCAGGTGCTCGGCCACCGAGAAAATATCCTTATCCCCGCGGCCGCTCAGGTTGACGACCATCAGGTGGTCGCTCGGCAGGTCGGACGCGATCTTGGCGGCGTAAGCCAGCGCGTGCGAGGATTCGAGCGCGGGAATAATGCCCTCGGTCGCGCAAAGCAGCTGAAAGGCGTCCAGCGCCTCGGCATCGGTCACCGAACGGTATTCCACCCGCCCGATATCGTGCAGCCATGAATGTTCGGGGCCGATCCCGGGATAGTCCAGCCCGGCGGAAATCGAGTGGCCCTCAAGGATCTGCCCGTCCTCGTCCTGAAGCAGATAGGTGCGGTTGCCGTGCAGCACACCGGGGCGGCCGCCGGAAATACTGGCGGCGTGTTCCATGCGGTCATCCACGCCGTGGCCACCGGCTTCTACCCCGATTATCCGCACGGAATCGTCGTCTAGAAACGGGTGAAACAGCCCCATGGCGTTAGAGCCACCCCCGATGCAGGCGACCAGACTGTCGGGCAAGCGGCCCTCGGCCTCTTCCATCTGCCAGCGGGTTTCCCGCCCGATAATGGTCTGGAAATCGCGGACCATGGCGGGGTAGGGGTGCGGGCCAGCAACCGTGCCGATGCAGTAAAACGTTTCATCCACATTGGTGACCCAGTCGCGCATCGCCTCGTTCATCGCGTCTTTCAGGGTGCCGCGGCCAGCGGTCACCGGCACCACCTCGGCCCCCAAAAGCTTCATGCGGAACACGTTGGGAGATTGCCGGTCCACGTCGGTTTTCCCCATGAAAACCACGCATTTCAGGCCAAACTTGGCACAGACGGTGGCCGTGGCAACGCCGTGCTGCCCCGCGCCGGTTTCGGCAATGATCCGCTTTTTACCCATGCGCCGCGCCAGCAGGATCTGCCCAAGCACGTTGTTGATTTTATGCGCGCCGGTGTGATTTAGCTCGTCCCGCTTCAGGTAAACCTTGGCCCCGCCGAAATGCTCGCTCAGCCGTTCGGCATGGTAAAGCGGGCTGGGGCGGCCGACGTAATGTTTCCAGAGATGCGCCATCTCGTCCCAGAAACTGTCATCGGTTTTGGCATGCTCGTACTGCGCTTCCAGCTCCAGTATCAGCGGCATCAGCGTTTCGGACACAAACCGCCCGCCATGAATGCCGTAACGGCCCTGTTCGTCGGGGCCTTGCCGTAGGGAATTGCGTGAAATTTCTGACATGAGCAGCGCCTTTACCTGATGGTTCGGCCCTGTTTAACCCAACTGTTGCGCAGCTTCAACAAAGGCTTTGATGCGCGCAGGGTCCTTGATTCCGGGGGCGCTTTCGACACCCGAAGAAACGTCAACCTGCGTGGCACCGGTCAGGCGGATGGCCTCGGCTACGTTGTCAGGGGTCAGGCCACCGGCCAGCATCCACGGCACCGGCCAGCGCCGTTTGGCAATCAGCCGCCAGTCAAAAGGCAAGCCGTTGCCGCCGGGCAGGTCGGCGTTGCGGGGCGGTTTGGCATCGACCAGTATCTGGTCGGCCACCGCGCCAAATGCGGCCAGCGCCGGCAGGTCCGATTCATCGGCAATGCCCACGGCCTTGATCACCGGCAGGCCATAGCGCGCCTTGACCTGCGCCACCCGTTCAGGCGTTTCGGCGCCGTGCAATTGCAGCATATCCAGCGGCACCGCCGCAACAATCGCGTCGAGTTCGCCATCATCGGCGTTGACGCTTAACGCAACCTTGGCCACGCCAACCGGTATGACCTGCGCCAGTTTCGCCGCCATTTCAATCGAAACAAACCGCGGTGATTTAGGGAAAAAATTCAGGCCGATATAGCGCGCACCGGCATCAACGGCCCATGCAACCGCTTGCGGATCTTTCAGTCCGCAAATCTTGACATGCATCTAGTTGAGCAGCGCCAGAATGTCGTCGTCATCCCGGCCGCCCTGTTGTTTCAGCTTTTTCACCTCGGCATCAAGACGCGCTACCTCGCGGGATTTGACCGCGGCCCGACGGCGAAACTTGTGTTCGCGGAAAAACTCCAGAAAATAGCCGAGCAGCAGCCCGACTCCGATCGCGGCAAAGATCAGCACAAACATCGGCACGCTGATTTTCAGCATGTCGGCATAGGGCAATTCATCGGGCAAAAGCGCCACTTCGATGACTGTGCGGTTGGCCAGCGCAACCAGCACCATAACCAGCAGGAAAACCGCCAGAATTGCGTATCGGATATACCGCATTTTTTTCCTTTAGCCGCCGTTCAGACGGTCCCTCAGCAACTTGCCGGTCTTGAAGAACGGCACATATTTCTTTTCAACCGAGACCGTTTCACCGGTGCGCGGATTGCGCCCCGAACGGGCCTCGCGCGTTTTGATAGAGAACGCGCCAAATCCGCGCAATTCCACCCGTTTGCCGTTTGCCAGCGCTTCGGTGATTTCTTCGAAAACAGTGCCGACGATGCGCTCTACATCCCGCTGATAAAGGTGCGGGTTTTCGTCGGCAATGCGCTGAATCAATTCAGATTTTATCATATTGTTTGTCCCTTTTTTTACTACTCTACCATTTACGCGCTGCATCGTCTAACTGACTGACATATGTTGGAAAATATATGCGACACATTCCCATTGTGGCAGATAATCACAAATTTGAAAAGATTTGAGGTCGCTTTCCCGCGCCAATTCTCGCGAAGTTAGCGGTTTATTGCCAAAAAAACGGTGTTCTGCATCGAAATCAAGGCGAACAGGTATCGGATAAACTCTCCTCAGAAGTGAATTTCTGTCTTTTCTTACGCCCTTAGCGGACGATTCGGCAAGCAAATGTCACCCTGACCCGACTTGGATCATCCAATTCAAATTGCGGCACCGCAATGGATGCCGCAATGCTTTTTATAAAGGCCCGGTTCTGGCCGTTAGTCTTCGTCTTTGCCTTTCAGCGCCGCGCCCAGGATGTCGCCCAGCGACGCACCCGAATCGGAGGAACCGTATTGCGCGATTGCCTCTTTGTCTTCGGCGATTTCGCGGGCCTTGATCGACAGGCCAAGACGGCGGCCGGATTTGTCGATATTGGTCACGCGGGCATCCACCTTGTCACCAACCGAGAAGCGCTCGGGGCGTTGCTCGGCGCGGTCACGCGACAGGTCGGAGCGACGGATAAAGGCTTTCATCCCGTCATACATGACCTCGATGCCGCCATCCTCGATCGAGGTAACCTCGACCGTGACGATTGCACCGCGTTTGATGCCACCAACAGCACCGGCGAACGGATCTTCACCCAGTTCCTTGATCGACAGGGAAATACGTTCCTTTTCAGGGTCGATATCCGTGACAACCGCCTTGACGATATCGCCTTTCTGGTAGTCCTGAATGGCTTCCTCGCCCGAGCGGTCCCAATCGAGGCCCGACAGATGCACCATGCCGTCGATATCGCCTTCCAGACCGATGAACAGACCGAATTCGGTGATGTTCTTGACCTCGCCCTCGACTTCGGTCCCCACGGGGAATGCCGTGGCAAAGTTTTCCCACGGGTTGCCCTGGGTCTGTTTCAGGCCCAGCGAGACGCGACGTTTGGTGGTGTCGATTTCCAGCACCATAACTTCGACTTCCTGGCTGGTGGAAACGATTTTGCCCGGATGGACGTTTTTCTTGGTCCAGGACATTTCCGAAACGTGCACCAGGCCTTCGACACCCGGTTCCAGTTCGACAAACGCACCGTAATCGGTGATGTTGGTCACGCGGCCGGTATGCACGGATTCCAGCGGGTAACGTGCTTCGACGTCGGTCCACGGGTCTTCCTGCAACTGTTTCATGCCAAGGCTGATGCGCATGGTTTCGCGGTTGATCTTGACCACCTGCACCTTGACGGTCTGCCCGATTTCCAGAATTTCCGACGGGTGGTTGACCCGGCGCCAGGCCATATCGGTAACGTGCAACAAGCCGTCAACGCCGCCCAGATCAACAAACGCACCGTAATCGGTGATGTTCTTGACCACGCCGTCCACATTGTCGCCCTCGGCCAGCTTGCCGACGATTTCGGCGCGCTGTTCCTTGCGGGACTCTTCCAGAATGGCGCGGCGCGACACAACGATGTTGCCACGACGACGGTCCATTTTCAAAATCTGGAACGGTTGCGCCAGCCCCATCAGCGGGCCGGCATCGCGCACGGGGCGCACATCGACCTGACTGCCGGGCAAGAACGCCACAGCGCCACCCAGATCGACGGTAAAGCCGCCTTTGACGCGGCCAAACATGGCCCCCTCGACGCGCTCTTCTTTTTCGTATGCTTTTTCAAGGCGATCCCAGGCGGCCTCGCGGCGGGCCTTTTCACGGCTGATAGCGGCTTCGCCACGGGCGTTTTCCACGCGCTCGAGAAAGACCTCTACGATATCGCCCGGGGCAATTTCGGGGTCTTGCCCGGGTTCTGCAAATTCTTTGATGTCGACGCGGCCTTCCATTTTGTAGCCGATGTCGATGATAGCCTGGCCAGCTTCGATTGCGATAACTGTGCCTTTTACGACGGAACCCTCTTCGGGTGTTTCCAACTCGAAGCTCTCGTTAAGAAGGGCTTCGAAATCTTCCATGGATGCGGAAGTTGCCATTAATATAGTCTCCAATAGTGTTTTTACGGGCCGAGCGGTTGGTTCCGCCGGTCTTTTCGGTTCATGGGTCAAGGCAGAAACGCGGATACGGGCCGGATATACGCCGACCCTGCGGGTGATTCGCTCACCCGTTGCGCCGCCACCTCAGCGACAGCGCGTCTATAGACGGTTCCGGCCCGCCTAGCAAGGGGGCAAAGCGATGTGCGTCAGGGCGCAGATAGCGCTTGCCGGACCGTTTCGACCGCGGCGCGCACCGCATCGTCAATGCTCAGGTCGGTTGTGTCCAGAATAACCGCCGTGTCGGCGGGTTTAAGCGGGGCCAGATCACGGCTGGAATCGCGAATATCGCGTTGGCGCAGGTCGGCCATGACCTTGTCCAGCGTCAACCCTGGCGTTCTGGCGGCCAGTTCGGCAAAGCGGCGCTGCGCGCGCACCTGGTCCGAGGCCGTAACGAACAGCTTGACCTCGGCATCGGGGCAAATCACCGTGCCGATATCGCGCCCGTCCAGCACCGCGCCCCCCTTGCGCCGCGCGAATGCCTGCTGGAACGCCAGCAGGGCCGCCCGAACCGGTGCCATCACTGCCACCTTGGAGGCCGCCTGCCCCACCCGCGCCGTGCGCAGGTCATCCCGCTCAAGGTCCGCCGGTTCCAGGTTGCGCGCGATCTCGGCGGCCTGTTCGGCAACGATCACCCCGCGCCCCATGGCCAAGGCCTTGCGACCGGTGGCCCGATACAACAAGCCGGTATCCAGATGGGCAAAGCCGAAAGCATCCGCCACCGCTCGCCCGATCGTCCCCTTGCCCGCCGCCGCTGGACCATCAATCGCAACTGTAAAGATCAAATCCCTGTCCATAGAATGCTTGTAAGACGTCGCCCCGCGATCCACAACCCACCGTCCCCGCAAGGAAGGCGGATTTGAAGCAAGCTTCAAATCCGGTTGCGACACCATGGCCTCACTTCGTTCGGCAAGAAGGGGGGCCGCAGCCCCCCTCGCGCATGAATGCGCGTACCCCCCGATGGTTCCAGGCGGCACCCCTTTTGCCAGAATGGCAAAAACCCTTATACGGCGCAACGCCTGCATATCCGGGTGCTGTCCGTCGTGTGGCTCCAGAACCGAACGCAGTGAGGCCACCGCCGCCGGCAGCACGGTTTTCAGCTTGCTGAAAACCGCGCCTTGAGCGAAGGGGGGCTTTAGCCTCCCTGAGCGATAGGCGAGGCCGGGGGTAACCGGTTGCAACAGCGGGTCGTTTATGCGACTGGATCAAAGGCAATCCAGAGCAGCCAGGATATCATTGCGGATATCCGCGTAATCCTCCAGCCCGGTCGAAATTCGGATCAGGCCGTTGGTGATGCCGTGCGCCTTGCGTTCGTCTTCGGAATAGGTGGAATGGGTCATGCTGGCCGGATGCTGAACCAGCGTTTCGGCATCACCCAGACTCACCGCACAGATCACCATCTCCAGCCCGTCCATAAATACCCGCCCCGCGTCCAGCCCTCCTTTCAGCTCCAGCGCGATCATCCCGCCAAATTGCGCCATCTGGCGTTTGGCCAGTCCGTGGAACGGCGAGGATTCCAGCCCGGGATAGTAAACCCGCGCCACGGCCGCATGCTTTTCAAGATCACGGGCCAGCTTTAGCGCCGTCTGGCTGTGCCGGTCCATGCGCAGATGCAGGGTCTTTAACCCGCGCAGAATTAGGAACGCATCCATTGACGATATCATCGCGCCGTTCATTTCCTTGATCCCGACAAAGCGGATCTGGTCAATCATTTCCTGATCGCCAACCAGCGCTCCGGCCAGCAGATCGCCATGCCCGCCCAGATATTTCGTCGCCGAGTGCACCACCAGATCGGCCCCCATCTCCAACGGGCGTTGCAGGTAGGGCGTGCAATAGGTGTTATCGACAATAAACACCGCATCCGCCGCCGAGGTAATACGCACAATCGCAGCGATGTCGATGACCCGCATATTGGGGTTCGCCGGAGTCTCGCTATAGACAATGCGGGTTTTGTCGTTGATTGCCGCTGCCAGTTCATCGGGGTTGGTCAGATCGACAAAAGTGGTTTTGACCCCGAATCGCGTCACATGGTGATGCAGCAGTGAAAACGTACAGCCATAAAGGGTCTTGTCGGCAATCACCTCGTCCCCTTCGCTCAGCAACGTCCAGAAGGCAGCAGTAATCGCCCCCATCCCCGAGGCCGTCGCCAGACCGGCCTCGCCGCCTTCCAACTCGGCCAATCGCCCCTCCAGCACGCTGACGGTCGGGTTGCCGACCCGATGATAAATATAGCCTGCCGCGTCACCGGCAAACCGGTCGCTGCCCTGCATCGAGTTCTCGTAGGCGAAGGTAGAAGACATGAATACTGGCGGATTCAGCGCACCGTGATACTCCAACGGATCATAGCCATGATGAATGGCGCGGGTGGCGAAACCGGCAGACGGGTTGCGTTTGGTCATTACTGGACTCCTGTTCAAGTTCGGGCAACCTTAGCAAAACCGGAATTCGAGAAATTGCGCATTGGCCATTCGGACTTGAAATTTTGGCAGGTTTCGCTATTTTACAAGTCTGATTTAGCAGAAATGACCAAAATGACTCTGGACAGCTTCGATCTCAAAATTATCAAGGCGCTGCAAAACGATGCGCGCCAGACCAATCAGGCGTTGGCACAAAAGGTCGGCCTATCGCCTACGCCCTGCCTGCGGCGAGTGCGAAAGCTGGAAAAAGACGGCGTGATCCAGCGCTACAAAGCCGGCATCAACCGTCAGAGCGTCGGGCTGGACCTGACCATCTTTGTCAACGTCAAAGTCGAACGCCATCAGGACGAGGAAGCCGGTAATTTTGTGCGCACAGTTACCCTTTGGTCCGAGGTGATCTCGTGCCATCTGGTTTCGGGCGAAATGGATTTCCTGCTGGAAGTGGTGGCAGCGGATATGGACAGCTATGAACGCTTTGTGCTGCAACGGCTGTTAAAAATCAAAGGCGTGCAGGACGTGCGCTCCAATTTCGCGATCCGCAGCTATAAAACCGACGGGGCACTGCCGGTCTAGGTGCCATCGTCCGACGCATCCAAAACCTCGACGGGCCTAAAGGCCCGTCTCGCCTTTGGATCATTCCCCTTCGGGGAACGGTAAAGCGGAACTGTCCGGCCTGGTGCCAACCGCCGCCGGGGGGCGGCTAATCATGTATCGCGCGCTTGCGCGCGATTCCGCGTGGTCACACATGGCGACGGTTGTAGCGCAGTGACGAAAGCAGCGACACAAGTATGAACCCCGCCCCCAGACCGCCGGTCACGAATTCGGGAACCGGCACCAGCACTTGCAGGAACATGATCAATGACAGCACCAGAATGGAATAGAAAGCGCCATGTTCCAGATAGCGAAACTCGGCCAGGGTATCGCGGTCCACCAGCATGATCGTCATGGCGCGTACATACATCGCCCCGATCCCCAGCCCGATCGCGATCAGAAACAGGTTTTGCGTCAGGGCAAATGCTCCGATCACCCCGTCAAACGAAAAGCTGGCATCCAGTACTTCGAGGTACAAAAATGCCCCCAGCCCGCCTTTTACCGCGGTGGCAGTGGCCTGACCGGCCTTGTCCAGCACCTTGCCCAGCAGTTCTACCGCGACGAACACCACCAGCCCGAACGCCGCCGAAAACAAGAATGTCAGCGCCTTTTCCTGCGACATACACGCGGCAAAGACCAGCACAATCGCCAGCACCAGCCCCATCTGCATACCGCGTATCGACCCCCATTTGCATAGCGACCCCTCGATGGTTTTCAGCCAGTGCACATTCTTGTCGCTATCCATGAAATAGCTTAGCGCCACCATCAGCAAAAAGGTGCCGCCAAAGGCCGCGATGCTCAGGTGGGCCTCATGTATCATATGCGCATAAAGGGCTGGCTGGCTGACCGCCAGATGCAGCGCCGCCCACGGAGTAATATGCGCCGCAATCGCCACCACCGCCAGCGGAAACAGCACCCGCATGCCAAACACCGCAATCACGATTCCCCATGTCAGAAAGCGCTTTTGCCAGGTCGGGGACATATGTTTGAGCTTGCTTGCATTGACGATGGCATTGTCAAATGACAGCGAGACCTCGAGGATCGACAGGATGCTGCCGACAAACATGAACGACACCCCCGCCGCCAGCGTGCCAATCATCTGCCAGCCCAGCACAAAGCACAGGAACAGCCCCGCAAGGGTTATGATCATCGGCCAGCGAAAATATTTTAGCCCGGGGTGGCGCAAGGGTGGTATCCTGTCAAATCTCGAATGTTCCCAATATAGGCACGATGCGCCAAAGGGAAACCGTCAAACCCAAGTTTATTTGATCAGGTCCAGCACCTGCTCGGTGGTTACAATCTGCGCGAACTCCTCCGACAGGTTGGCCAGCGTCATCCGGTGCACGCTTTGGGCATCCAGTGCCTCGCCATCGACACCGGTCTGGTCAAAGGCCCAGATCGCATCGCGCACCAGCATGGCGTCAAAACCCAGATTGCCCGCCATGCGGGTCGTTGTTTCGACGCAATGGTTGCTGGTCGCGCCGGTGATTACCGTTCGGGTAATTCCGGCCTGACGCAAGTCGTTTTCCAGCGGGGTGCCGATGAACGAGCTGTTAACCTGTTTGACAATCACGGTTTCGCCCCTTTGGGGTTTTGCAAACGCCTGCACGGCAAAGCCGGATTTTTCGGGGGCAAACAGCGAGGCCGGCTCGGTCGAAGCGTGGTGAATGTGGAAAACCGGCAGGTTTAGCCGCCGGAAATGTGCCAGCAGCCGCGCTATATTGGCCTCGGCATCAGGGTTGTTGCGCCGGTGGCCCAACGCAACACGCTGGTTAAAGGCCTCTTGCACGTCGATGATCAGAAGGGCGGTGTCGGTCATGTGCCTAGCTCCCATTTTACGATGATATTGGTCGATTTCCAAAGCGGGCCTGCATCGGTAAAGCTGCCGGTTTCCCGCCCGCCGCAGGCCTGATAAAACCCGCGCGCGGGGGTGTTGCCCTGCACCACGGCAAGGGTGGCTTGGGCAAAGCCCTGCTTGGCAAGCTGGCGCAGGGCGGCCTGCAAAAGCCGATGCCCCAGCCCAAGCTGACGCGCAAATCGCGCCACATAAAGGTGTTTTATCTCGCCTTGGTCGCCAAGCTCCGGCTGGCTGGCTTTGCCAAAGCACACCAGCCCTGCCAGCTTGCCGCCCTGATCAACCACCAACACATGTTGGGCGGGGTCGGCCAGATAGCCCTGCCAGACGGGAAGGCGGCGCGCGACGTCGAGCGCCTTTAGCGCGGCTGCCGGTGCCAGATCAGCGTGGGCATCACGCCAAGCTGCCACATGCAGGCGCGCCAAAGCGTCGGCCTGATCAAGCCGCGCGGGCCTTGGGGTCACTTCCCCAGACACCAGCGCATCACGGCTTTTTGGGCGTGCAGGCGGTTTTCGGCTTCGTCGAAGATCACCGATTGCGGGCCGTCCATGACCGAGTTGGTCACCTCTTCCTCGCGATGCGCGGGCAGGCAATGCATGAACAGCGCCTGTTCACCGGCCTGAGCCATCAGGTGATCATTGACCTGATAGGGTTTAAGCAGGTTATGGCGTCGTTGTCGGGTGGACTGGCTGTCATGCATGGAAACCCATGTATCGGCCACCACCAGATCGGCCCCCGCAACCGCCTTTTCCACGTCGCGTTCGATGGTGACATTCACCCCCTTGGCGCGCGCAAAGTCCACAAACTCGGCCTCGGGGTCGAGGCTCGGAGGGCCGGCAAAGGTAAAGTCGAACCCGAACTGGCCAGCAGCATGCAGAAAGCTGGCGGCGACGTTGTTGCCGTCACCGGTCCAGACCACCTTTTTGCCTTTGATCGGGCCGCTATGCTCCTCGAAGGTCAGCACGTCGGCCATGATCTGGCACGGGTGGGTGCGGTTGGTCAGCCCGTTGATCACCGGCACGCTGGCAAACTCGGCCATCTCGTAAAGGATGCTTTCCTCGAAAGTGCGGATCATGATCATGTCCA
>JALXER010000002.1 GCA_027069385.1 Paracoccaceae bacterium | reverse complement strand
TGCAAGCCCCGCCTTGCGCATGGGTCAGGGGTGCTCCCGCCTGAAACGGCCGTTGCCGGCAAGCCGGCAAGACCCTTTCAGTTGGGCCGGGCCGCCCTGCGGGCGGTATGGGGGCGTTCCGCCCCCTCGCGACGTGGCGTCGCTCCCCCCTGAATGGTGACGCGCATTTGGACGCAGGCGCAGGGGATCAGGGTAACCTGGTTTAAGAAAAAATGCGGCGCGGCGGGGGTGCCCGACCTGCCCCGTCAGGCATTGACCTGATCCGGCCTGAACCCGGTTCAATCACCCTGTGGCGCGCTGATCATCCCGCCGGCATGTCGGGCCAGGTTTCCGGCCAGTTCAAGATCGATAAAGGCATCGAGCACCTGGTTTGCGGGGGCGTTCAGGTCTCGGATAATGCTATCCTCGCTGATCGGATCAGGGCCAAGCAGCGCCATAATCCGGCCGGTCAGGTTGTCGGCACGCGCGGGCTGATCCAGCGGCATGGGCGGTGCCGGAGGGCGTTCGGGGCGGGACTGCGCCGTGCCCAGCGCCTCGATAATATCTGCCCCCGAACGCACCAGCACCGCCCCGTCGCGGATCAGCATATTGCATCCGGCAGCGCGTGCATCCAGCGGCGTGCCGGGTACTGCCATCACCTCTCTGCCCTGGTCCAGCGCATCGCGCGCGGTGATCAGCGACCCCGAGCGGCTGGCCCCTTCGATCACCACCACCCCCGCGGCCACGCCCGAAATAATGCGGTTACGGCGCGGGAAATGCCGCGCCTGCGGCCGTGTGCCCGGCGGCATCTCGGACAGGATAAGCCCGCTTTCCAGAATCTGCCCATACAGCGCGGCGTTTTCAGTTGGATAGACCGTATCTACCCCGCCCGCCAGCACCGCGATGGTTCCGCTGGTTAGCGCTGCCTTGTGGGCGGCCGCATCGATCCCGCGTGCCATCCCCGAGGTCACCACAACCCCCGCCTTGCCCAGCTCTGCCGCCAGCAAGCCGGCCATTCGACGCCCCAGCGATGACGCATTCCGCGCACCCACAAGCGCCACATTGCCCCGCGCCGCCAGTGCAACATTGCCACGCGACCACAGTAGCGGCGGCGCGTCCGACACATCGTTCAGGCGCGGCGGATAATCGGGGGCGCCGCGGAACAACAGCCGCGCACCGGCCTTTTCCCCTGCTGCCATTTCGCGCGTCGCATCGGCTTCGCTACAGGCCGTATAGCTATTGACGCCGGCATCGCGCGCCACTTCGGGCAGCGCAGCCAGCGCATCGAATACCGAGCCATGTTCGCGCAGCAACCGCATAAAGGTCACCGGCCCGACCCGGTGCGAGCGCGCCAGACGCAACCACGCCAGACGCTCCGCATCGGATTGCGGGCCACGCCCGGGCAGGGCCTGTTGCAACAAATCGTCGGGCATCGGACTCCTTTCACACCAGCTTGTGCAGCCTGCCAGCTATTGGTTAACCCGCCGTTAACAATTTATCCCGACCCGAATAAAGTTGTGGTGGCAGCCCAGGGATTATGTCCAGTTCGCGGGGTCATCCGGTGGTAAGTGTCGCGCTGGCTGTCTTAAACCTATAGCGTTTCGACTTTGATTTGCATCACGGCCTGCCAGTGACCGCCATTGCTCCGCAATCGCTGCCTCAACAAAAAGCCGAAACGCTTTAATCCGGTGCGCAAAGCTTGGCCAAAGATCCTGTGCTAACGCAGACTTTCGCCCAGCGCCCTGACAATCGCATCGCCCATTTCGCCGGTTGAAATCGGTGTACCGCCTTCGGGGCCGAGCAGATCACCGGTGCGCGCACCGCTGGCCAGCACGGTTTCGATGGCGGTTTCCAGACGGGTTGCCTCTGCCCCCTGATCAAAGGAATACCGCAGCGCCATGGCAAAGCTGAGGATACAGGCAATAGGGTTGGCCTTGCCCTGACCGGCAATATCGGGTGCCGAACCGTGTACCGGTTCGTACATCGCCTTGGGCCGCCCGTTCGCCATGGGCACACCCAGGCTGGCCGAAGGCAACATGCCCAGCGAACCGGTCAGCATTGCGGCGCAATCGGACAGGATATCGCCAAACAGGTTATCGGTGACAATCACGTCGAACTGTTTGGGCGCGCGTACCAGTTGCATCGCGCAATTGTCGGCATACATGTGCGACAGCTCTACATCGGGGTAATCCTCGGCCCCGATTTTGGTCACCACCTCGCGCCACAGGATGCCGCTTTCCATCACGTTGGCCTTTTCGACCGAACACAGCCGGCTGTCACGTTTGCGCGCCAGTTCAAAGGCCGAGCGCGCCACGCGGTCGATCTCGGATTCGGTATAACGCTGGGTGTTGATGCCCACACGCTCGCCGTCTTCCTCGAAAATGCCACGGGGTTCGCCGAAATAGCTGCCCGAGGTCAGCTCGCGCACGATCATGATATCCAGACCGGCAACAATGTCTTTCTTCAGGCTGGAAAAATCCGCCAGCGCGTCAAAGCATTGCGCCGGACGCAGGTTGGCAAACAGGTCCATTTCCTTGCGCAGGCGCAGCAGGCCGCGCTCGGGTTTTACGCTGAAATCGAGGTCATCGTATTTCGGACCACCCACCGCGCCGAGCAAAACCGCATCGACCTGTTGCGCTTCGACCATGGTGTCATCATGCAGCGGCGTGCCGTATTTATCATAGGCCGCGCCCCCGACCAGCCCTTCGGACAGGTCGAATTTCAAGCCGCGGTTTTCATCGAACCAGCCGATGATCTTGCGGACCTCGTCCATGACTTCGGGGCCAATGCCATCACCGGGCAGAATAAGAATAGACGGGTTGCTCATCACGCGGGTTCCTTTGCTTGATCGGGTTGCAAAACCGGTAGCGGTTTCGGCACCAAAGTTCAAGCATCACAGACCGGAATTATCTTTTCTGCCAGCAAATCATAGACCCGCCGAATGCGCGGCGTGATCTTTAGCGCCGCCGGGGCCACCAGCCAGACCGGCAGGTTGGCAATGGGCAGGTCGGGCATCACCTGTTTGACATCGGGATCGGCAGCGCCCACATGCAGTTGCGATACCCCGATGCCGCACCCGGCCCGCACCATTTGCCAGTAAACCGGATGGTTGTCGCAGCGCAGCGCGAACATGTCGCGCGTGGCCGGAATGCCCAGCGCCCGCATGCCGTCGATAATCTGCGGGTCGCGATCAAATCCGATAAAATCATGCGCGTGCATTTCATCGATGCTGCGCGGTTCGCCGCGCCGGGTCAGGTAGTCGCGGCTGGCAAACAGGCCGGTGCGCAACTCGCCCAGCTTGCGCGCGATCACGTCATCCTGGGTCGGGCGATACATGCGCACCGCTATGTCGGCCTCGCGGAACAGCAGGTTTTCGGTGGAATCATTCGGCGCGATCTCGATCTGTATTTCCGGCTCGGCCGCGCGGATACCGGCGATAACCGGCGGCAGAACATAATGCGCAAAGAACACCGAGGTGGTGATGCGGACCACGCCTTTCAGGCTTTGGCTCTGACCATCGGCGATCAGGTGCAACCGCGTGGCGGCGGCGTGCATTTCCTGCACCATGGGCAGCAACGCCAGCCCGTTCTCATTCAGCGCCAACCCTTTGGGGTGCCGGTCAAACAGGCTATTGCCCAGCGCCAATTCGACCGCCTTGATCTGGCGGCCAAGGGTGGGTTGGCTCTGCCCGGTTGCCCGCGCCGCTGCTGACAGCGAGCCGGTTTTCGCCACGGCCAGAAATGCTTGCAACAAGGCCCAATCCAGATTCTCCATTCATTATTGAATATACATTATGCGATCATAGGCAATACCTATTTTCCGATGCATAGCTATGTTTGGTTCAAACCAAAGAGGAGCAAGATATGAATACCGTATTAATTCTTGGTGCAACCGGCCGGTTTGGCCGCAACTGCGTGACCGCATTCGAGACCGCCGGTTGGCAGGTACGCAAGTACCGGCGCGGCACTGATATGGCCAAGGCAGCCATGGGGGCAGATGTGATCGTTAACGGGCTGAACCCCCCCTATCAAACCGATTGGCAAGCGCTGTTACCGCCCATGGCCCGCGAGATCGTCAGCGCGGCGAAGGCCTCGGGGGCCACGATCCTTCAGGCGGGCAATGTCTATGGATTTGGTAGTGAAGGCGGTACATGGGGGCCGGATACGCCAATGCGTGCCACAACCGGAAAAGGCAAAGCGCGCATCGAGATGGAACACATATTCCGTCAGGCGGCAGCGCAAGGCGTGCAAACCATCATCCTGCGGGCCGGTGATTTTATCGACACCAAACCGAGCGGGAATTATTTCGACCTGATGGTGGCCAAGCTGCACAAGGGGAGGCTCAGCTATCCGGGAAGAACGGATATCGAGCGCACCTGGGCGTTCCTGCCCGACATGGCCCGCGCGGCCGCGATGCTGGCCGAACGACGCAAGCAACTGGCCGGTTTCGAGGATATCCCCTTTGCAGGCTATACCCTGACGGGGCAGGAACTACGCGAGGCATTGCAAACTGCCAGCGGGCGGAAGGTAACGTTTAAACCCTTCCCGTGGTGGTTTTTCAAGCTGGCCGCGCCGGTTTCCAAACTGTTCAAGGCCCTGCTGGAGATGCGCTATCTATGGAACACGCCGCACCGTCTGGACGGGTCACGACTGGCCGAGGTACTGCCGGACTATCGCGGTACCGAACTTGTAACGGCGCTGCGCCTTGCGGTAAACAAAACAGAACACCCCCCGGCCTCGCCTATCGCTCAGGGAGGCTAAAGCCCCCCTTCGCTCAAGGCGCGGTTTTCAGCAAGCTGAAAACCAGGCTGCCGGCGGGGGGGGCCTCACTGCGTTCGGTTTTGGAGCCACACGACGGGCAGCACCTGGATAGGCGGTCGGTGCGCCGTATAGGGGTTTTTGCCATTCTGGCAAAAGGGGTGCCGCCTGGAACCCTCGGGGGGTACGCGCATTTATGCGCGAGGGGGGCTGTGCCCCCCTGCCCGCCGAACGAAGTGAGGCCATGGTGTCGCAACGCGTTTTGAAACTTGTTTCAAAACGCACCGCTGGTTAGGGGCATGGGGGGCGGATTAGTTTTCAACGTTGATATCTACCCAGACCAGGCGGTGTGCTGTGGCGGCTTGGGTTAGCAGTTCCGCATCGGCAGCCGAATTGTATACACCTGCGCCAACCACCGTCAAAGACACAGATGGCAACACATAATCGACCCGTAGCGGTCCGGTATCGGGCCAAACCACCGTTGCCTGATCCGGCAGCGGGTCTTGTAACAGCGGGTGGGCAAGAAGGGCTGCCAGCGCGCGACCGATCCCCTCTCCGCCCTTCGGGTCCGCGTTCAGGTCGCCCAGCAACACAAAGCTGCTTTCCCCGAACACCGCGTCATTTCCCGCATCATCGCCCAGTCGCGCGCCGTTCAGGTACTCCACCCAGAAGCGGATCTCGGCATCGTTGCGTAACCCGTTCAGGTCTTCGGGCCCGTCAAACACCGGCGGCGTGGGGTAGGAAAGCAGCAGGTGCAATTCGCCCCCGCCCGGCACCACAACCGGCACATCGTAGTGCCCGCGGGATGACAGCGGCATCCCGTTCCATGCTTCATCGCTCAGAAATCCCGCCCCGCCGGGGCGGATGGCTCCGGGCAGATCGCGCCACAGGAACCGGTTGAAGCGGCGTATGTTTTCCTGATCGATTACCAGCCTTGACAGCAGCGCGATGCTTTTGTTTCCCTCGAACCGGCCAAACCCGCGATTGTCGGCCCAGTCCTCCATGCGCCCGTTTCCGTTGAGGTCCAGCCCCGAGGCAACCCCGGCATTGCCAATCGGTGCAAAGCGATAGGGCAGGTCCAGACCGGCCCGCGCCAGCGCCTGTTGAAAAGCCCCGATCGCTATCTGTCGGTAATCGACATCAAATCCGGTGAGCAGCACGATATCGGGTGACATTTCGACAATTATAGCAACCAGCGCCGCGATATCGGCATCCTGATCGGCAATGTCCTTGATCAGTAATCCCGGCCCATCACGACCCAGCCCGACGTTAAACGTCGCAATGCGCAACACCGGTTGCGCCAAACCGCCACCGGCCATCAGCATCAGAAACAGCAGCAAGGCCGCCTGCCTCATCGGCTTTTGACCGCCCTGCCCAGAATGGTGCCGATTTTGTAAATGCTTGTGCCGCGCACGAAAAGCAATGCCGGCAAAAATGCCCATAGCGCCGAGAACCACACCAGCGTGTGCTGGTCGTTCAACAGGCCAACCCCGATGGCCTGGGTAAAATAGGGGAAAGTGAACGGGATCAGGTACAACAATGAAACCGCAAGCACCACGTTGATAAAGCCGTCCCGCTTCAGGCGCTGCTCGGTCTTGTCGATATCGGCGGGCGCAAAGGTCGGCAGGTTGGCCCATATATTAAAGGTCGCCCGACCGGCCGGCCAACGGAATATCCACAGCAGAAAGCTGAACCCGACCGCCAGAGCGGTCGCCACCACAAAACTGACCGAAAACACGTTTCTGAGCAATTCCTGCATCCCCACCGTGGATTGCGGGTCAATTTTGGACAAGGCAAAGGCCACCGGACTATAAGGAAAGCTGGACCAGCTGACGGCCTGCCCGATTACGCTGTCAAGACCGGTGCTGCCGGTTACGGCCACGCGGCATGTCAGGCTGATTGCCACCACCTGCGCCGCCAGAATGGCGATGCGAAACCGGTTGAACGGCGGCGCAAAACGAAAATCGACAAAGCCCGGATTGGTGCCGCCATATTCGAAAAAGGTAAACGCCGCGACAATTGCCCCGACAATCAGGGACATCTCGCGGGTGACGCTGGTTATGTTGGGCAGCAAAAACGACGGTGTCGTGATGATAATTACCACCACGACAGCCCTTAGCAATGCACCCAGAATTCGAACCATTCGCGTTTCGAACCTTCAAAATAGCCCCGCAAGGGGGCGGTTATTATATCCAGGGGGTAGAGGTGTTCATCTTGGCTTCGAACGCATCTATCTCCCCGGTCTTTTGCAGTGTCAGCCCGATATCATCGAGGCCGTTCATCAGACAATGTTTTTTGAATGCATCCACCTCAAAGGAAATTTCGCCCCCGTCGGGGCCGGTGATTACCTGGTTTTCAAGGTCGATGCTCAAAACCGCATTTGCTCCTCTTTCCGCATCATCCATCAGCTTTTCAACATCTTCTGCGGGCAATACAATGGGCAATATGCCGTTTTTGAAACAGTTGCTGTAAAAAATATCCGCAAAACTGGTGGATATTACAACACGAATGCCAAAATCAAGCAAGGCCCAAGGTGCGTGTTCGCGTGAAGAACCGCAGCCAAAGTTATCGCCGGCGACAATAATTTGTGAATTGCGATAAGCGGGTTTGTTCAAAACGAAGTCGGGCTTTTCATTGCCTGCGGCGTCATAACGCATTTCGTCAAACAGGTTTTTGCCCAACCCCGAACGGGAGACGGTTTTCAAAAACAGTTTCGGGATGATCATATCGGTATCGATATTGATCAGCGGCATCGGCGCGGCAACGCCGGTTATTTTGGTGAATTTTTCCATTTTATTTCCTGTCTGTTACGTTGACATTAGTATTTTCATGATCATATATAACCCAAATGGACTGGAGTTTTTCGGTCGGCGATGGGCTGTTGGGATTTCTCGATGGCCCTTTTGCTATTTTGGAAATGTTTTTATCCACCAGCTTACTTTCTTTTTGATGATTTCATAAGTTCGGTTTGGCTGCATCGGGTTAAGAATGCTTTTTCCAATGGGTCGTGCGATAAGATCAGCAAGTTGTAATCCAGCCGAGTTGGATTTTTTGTCTGAAAACAAAATACGCCAATCTAACTGTTTGATTATGTAGTTTTGATTTGATCTGATACGCGAATCCCCACTTGCGATACGCCTGAATACCAGTTCAAGCTCGGCATCTTCCTTCTTTCCGCGTGATTCAGCGATGACATGCACGGTTTTCCCCAATTGGCCTTTTTCTCGAAGAGAAAGTGCAAGATGTTCCATCGACATTAGCAAGCTTATTTCATAAGGGCTAAACGGATCAGGGTATCTATCAACCAATTTTTGTTTATCGACAACTGCAGTCGCAATTTCGAACGCACAACAATCCACAATTTTTGACATTTCGGTCAGGAAATCGTTTCTTAACTCTTCACTCGTCTGCAAAAAGCTGAAGTTGCCACTCTGACGGCGGATTTCGCGTTCATGTAGGATTGTTTGATCATGTCCAAAATACTTGAATTTGAATCTTTGCAGTGCCGGAACGATTTGGTCGGCATAAACTGACTTGTCCACCAGCACGCAGGCCAGCACGAAGATTGGAAACTCCTTCTCGATGCTGGACGTTGTTGGTGAGCCACTTTCATCAAGGTAGACGATGAAATCGCTAAACCCGGGCATGCAACCTAAATCTCCCTTACATCGGTCAGATGGCCGGTTATCGCGGCAGCGGCAGCCATGGCGGGGCTGACCAGGTGGGTGCGGCCTCCGCGGCCCTGACGGCCCTCGAAATTGCGGTTGGAGGTGGCGGCGCAACGGTCGCCGGGTTCCAGCTTGTCGGGGTTCATTGCCAGACACATGGAACAGCCCGCAAGGCGCCATTCAAAACCGGCCTCGATCAGGATATCGGCAATGCCTTCTTCCTCGGCCTGCGCGCGCACAAGCCCCGAGCCGGGCACCACCATGGCGCGCACCCCGTCCTTGACTTTCTTACCTTTCGCAACCTCGGCCACGGCGCGCAGATCCTCGATGCGGCCATTGGTGCAAGACCCGATAAACACGGTGTTGACCGCGATGTCGGTCATCTTCATGCCCGGCGTCAGGCCCATATAGTCCAGCGAGCGGCGCACCGCATCGACCTTGCCGCCCTCGAAATCCCCGGGCGCGGGGACGGTGCCGGTAATGGGCAGCACATCCTCGGGCGAGGTGCCCCATGTCGCCGAAGGCTCGATATCCTCGGCGGCGATGGTCAGCACCGTGTCGAACACCGCGTCATCGTCGGTTTTCAGGGTTTTCCAATAGGCCAGCGCTGCCTCCCACTCAGCGCCTTTGGGGGCGTGCGGGCGGCCCTTGACGTATTCAAAGGTGGTTTCGTCGGGGGCAATCAGGCCGGCGCGCGCGCCGCCCTCGATTGCCATGTTGCAGACGGTCATGCGGCCCTCCATGGAAAGGGCACGAATGGCCTCGCCGCAATACTCGATCACATGGCCGGTGCCCCCTGCGGTGCCGGTCTTGCCGATCACATGCATGGTGATATCCTTGGCCGTGACGCCGGGTTGCAGCGTACCGGTGATTTCAACCTTCATGTTTTTGCTTTTGCCCTGAATCAGCGTCTGCGTGGCCAGCACATGTTCGACCTCGGACGTGCCGATCCCGTGCGCCAGCGCGCCGAACGCCCCGTGCGTCGCGGTGTGGCTGTCGCCGCAAACCACGGTCATGCCGGGCAAGGTCCAACCCTGTTCGGGGCCAACGATATGCACGACACCCTGACGGATATCCTCTAC
>JALXER010000001.1 GCA_027069385.1 Paracoccaceae bacterium | reverse complement strand
CGAAGGTGCGGTGCTGCCCGGTGCGGCGGGCCTGTTCAGCAGCGACGACGTAAAGAACCACCGGATTGCGACCGATCGGGTCCATGCCGAAGGCGGCAAAATCGCCATGCAGATTCTGCATGCGGGGCGCTATGGGTTTAACCCTCAATGCGTCGCGCCCAGCGCGATCAAGTCTCCGATTTCTATGTTTACCCCGCGCGAGCTGGACGCGGCGGGGATAGAAAAGCAGATCTCCGATATTGTAACGGCGGCGCTGCGCGCCCAAGAGGCGGGCTATGACGGTGTAGAGGTGATGGGCTCGGAAGGGTATTTTCTGAACCAGTTTCTGGTGACCCGCACCAATAAACGCAGCGATGAATGGGGCGGGTCTTACGCGAACCGCATGCGCCTGCCGGTCGAGGTGGTGCGACGGGTGCGACAGGCCGTCGGGCCGGCGTTTATTCTGGTCTATCGCCTGTCGATGGTCGATCTGGTGCCCGACGGGTCCAGCTGGTCCGAGGTGGTGCAACTGGCCAAGGCGATCGAGGCGGCAGGGGCGACGATTATCAATACCGGCATCGGCTGGCACGAGGCGCGCATACCCACCATTGCCACATCGGTGCCGCGGCGCGCCTTTGTCGAGGTGACCAAGCGCCTGATGGGGCAGGTGGGGATTCCGCTGATTACCTCTAACCGGATCAACACGCCCGGGGTGGCCGAAGCTGTGTTGGCGGACGGGTGCGCCGATATGGTGTCGATGGCGCGGCCGTTTCTGGCCGACCCCGCTTTTGTGGCCAAGGCGGCGGCAGGCGATGCGGCCGATATCGCGCCGTGTATCGCCTGCAATCAGGCCTGTCTGGATCACACGTTTTCGATGAAAATGTCGACCTGTCTGGTTAACCCGCGCGCCTGTTACGAAACCGAATTGCTGATCGAACCGGCCACAACCCCCAAAACCGTCGCCATTGTCGGGGCCGGACCGGCGGGCATGGCCGCTGCAATAACCGCGGCCGCGCGAGGCCACGCGGTGACCTTGTTTGACGCTGCCGACCGCGTGGGGGGACAGCTCAATCTGGCCAAACAGGTTCCGGGTAAAGAAGAGTTTGTCGGACTGGTGGACTGGTTCGCCGAAAGGCTGGCGCGCACCGGTGTGACCTTGCGCCTGAATACCCGTGCCGATGTGGCGATGCTGCAAGGCTTTGACGAGGTGATTATTGCCGCCGGCGCTACGCCGCGCGACCCGGGGATCGACGGGCAGGACGGGGCAAATGTGTTGTCTTATGCGCAAGTGCTGCGCGGCGCGCCTGTGGGTGACAGGGTGGCGATTATCGGAGCCGGTGGCATCGGGTTTGACGTGGCGGAATATCTGGTGACCGGTGACAGCCCCAGTGTCGATCTGGCCGAATGGCAAAAGGAATGGGGGGTCTGCGACCCAAGCGAAGCACGTGCCGGCCTGTGTGCGCAAGGCCCGCAACCCGAAGCGCCGCGCCGCGCGGTAACGCTGTTGCAGCGCAAGGCGCAAAAGCTGGGCAAGGGGCTTGGCAAAACCACCGGCTGGATTCATCGTGCCACGCTGGCGATGAAACAGGTGCAGATGATTGGCGGGGTGAATTATGACCGGATTACCGAACAGGGACTGTGGGTGTCGGATGGTGAAAGCCGCGAAAACCCGCGCCTGATCGAGGCCGATACGATTGTGCTTTGCGCCGGACAAGTGCCCGAACGCGGCCTTGCGGATGCGCTGGGCGGGGGTTGTCATGTTATCGGTGGCGCGGATGTTGCGGCCGAACTGGATGCCAAGCGCGCCATTAACCAGGGCACCCGTCTGGCTGCAACGTTATAGGTCGGGATTTTGGCGAGGCGGGCTCCCGCAGTCCAGCCGCGGTTTGGCAAGCCAAACCGCGGCTTCCCTTTGGGCCGGGCCGCCCTGCGGGCGGCAGGGGGGCGTTCCGCCCCCTCGCGACTACGTCGCTCCCCCCTGAATTTCAGGGGTCGGGGGACAGGATAGCGGCATCGATTTCGATCAGCGTGGGTTGGGTGGACCCGAGCGCGTCCGACATGTGGTTTACAAAATCCGCAAGCCGTTCAAGTGTGACAGCGCGGAACCCGTAGGCGCGGGCGATACCGGCAAAATCGGGGGTGTGCAGGTCAACCCCGACCGGTGCCACGCCGCGCGCCTGCATGGCGGATTTGATCTCGCCATAGCCCTGATTGTTCAGGCAGATCAGCACGAAGGGGCCGGTGTTTGCCTCTATCACCGTGCCCAGTTCGGCCAGCGAGAATTGCAGCCCGCCATCCCCGACCAGACAGACGGTTGGCCGGTCCGGCGCGCCGACCCGCGCGCCGATCGCCGCGGGCAGGCCATAGCCCAGCGCGCCAAATCCGGTGGCAGCGTTGAACCAGCGCCCGCCCTGACCGACCGGATGATAGAGGTTGCCCGCATAGCTGGCCTGAGTCGAATCGCCAACAACGGTCGCATTCGGGACCAGATCGCGCAGCGTCGCCAGCAGATCATAGAGCGGCGCATAGGCGCGGGGCAATTCACGACGCGCCGCCTGTCGGGCCGCGCGGGCGCGGTCGTGCGCATCGGGGGCCGGATCAATGCGGTTCAGCGCATCCAGCAGGTCGGCAGCGCCCGCGCCCGCGTCGCCGGTCAGGGCCACGGCGCAACCATGGTTGCGCACCATTTGCAGCGGGTCAATATCGACCCTGATCAACGGCGCCGGTGACGCAAAAGCGGCACGGTCATACATATTGTAATCGGTGCGGCCCAGCTCGGTGCCGATGGCCAGAACCAGGTCGGCCCGATCGGCCAACGCACGAACCGCCTGCAACGAGGGGCTGGCCGGAACGCCAAGCGGGTGCCCGTGCGGGACCATGGCGCGGGCGTTGGTGGTCATCACCACCGGCGCGCCCAGCCGTTCGGCCAGCCGCAGCGCCGATGGCCCGTCAGCCCCGCCACCCAGAAACATCACCGGCGCCTGTGCGGCATCGCAAAGTGTCGCTGCCGCGCCAATGGCCGCCTTGGCGGGGCGGGGTGGATGCAAAGGCACGGCTCTATCCAGCGACAACCCGTCGGCTGAGGCGGAGAACAGATCGACCGGAATCTGGATATGCACGGGGCGCGGGCGCGCGGCCTCGAACAGGGCAAAGGCCCGCGCAACGGCCTTGGGCAGATCACGGGGCACCTGCACGCCGAAACTGCTGGCCGCGACCTGTGCGGCAAGGCGGCTCTGATCGGGGCTTTCGTGCAGTTCGCCTTCGCCATGGCCGCAATTGCCGCGCGGGTTCACCGCCGAAATCACCAGCATCGGGATCGAATCCGCATATGCCTGCCCCATGGCGGTAACGATATTGGTCAACCCCGGACCGGTGATCACCAGCGCCACGCCCGGCTTGCCGGTAACACGGGCATAGCCGTCGGCCATAAACCCCGCCCCCTGTTCGTGCCGCGGGGTCACATGGCGAATGCCCGACCCGGCCAGCCCGCGATACATTTCCACCGTATGCACCCCCGGTATGCCGAACACCGTGTCCACGCCATACGCCGCCAGCAGCTTTACCAGATACTCGCCAAGGGTCATCGCATTTCCTTTCATCGGGTCGGTTGCAAAGCTAGGCGGTTTTGCGCCATAAGGAAACCGGATTCACCAAAGGGCCGGAGGGCAAATGCCAGACCTTAGCAGCGTTTTGAACGGGTTTACCCCCTCGCCCATCGCCGAGATGTTCGGCCTTGCCACCGAGCTAAAGGCCAAGGGGCGCGATATTGCCGATCTGAGCGTCGGAGAGCCGGATTTCACCACCCCCGACCACGCCAAGGCCGCCGCAATAGAGGCCATCAACCAGAACAACACCCGCTATACCAATGTTGCGGGCACCATAGAGCTGCGCCGTGCCGTGTCGGCCAAGTTCAAGCGCGATAACGGGCTGGATTACCCGCCCGAACAGATCGTCATCGATGCGGGGGTCAAGCCGCTGTTGTTCCATGCGCTTCAGGCCGTGGTCGAACCCGGTTCCGAGGTTATCCTGCCCACGCCCTGCTGGGCGTCCTATGGCGGCATGATCACCCTTGCGGGCGGGCAGGCACGGCCGGTTCGCTGCCCGCAATCGACCGGTTTCAAGCTGCAACCCGATGCGTTAGAGGCCGCGATCACCCCGCGTACCTCGGCGATCATGCTCAATTCGCCCAGCAATCCGACCGGCGCCGCCTATACCAGGGCCGAGCTAAAGGCCTTGACCGATGTGTTGCTGCGCCACCCGCAGGTGTGGATCATCGCCGATGATATCTATGAACATATCGTGTTTGACGGGTTTGATTTTACCACGCCCGCGCAGGTGGAACCGCGGCTTTATGACCGCACCATCACCCTGAACGGTGTGTCCAAGGCCTATGCCATGACCGGCTGGCGCATTGGCTATGCGGGCGGGCCGGTGCCGGTGATCAACGCGATCAAAAAGATCCTGACGCAGAATAACGGCAACCCCTGCTCGATCTCGCAGGCGGCGGCGGTGGCGGCGCTGGAAGGGCCGCAGGATTTTCTGAAAGACCGCGCCGCGTCGTTCAAAGAGCGCCGCGACTATCTGCTGTCGCGCATGGAAACCATGCCCGGGCTGGTTTGCCATGCACCCGAAGGGGCGTTTTACCTGTACCCCGATTGCGCCGGATTGATCAACCGGACAGCACCGGACGGCACCGCCATTGAAAGCTCGACCGACCTGGCGCGCTATCTGCTGGCCCGGCACGATCTGGCCGTCGTGCCCGGTGCGGCGTTTGACTATGACCCCAATATCCGCATTTCCTATGCGACTTCTATGGCGGTGCTGGTCAAGGCTTGCGACCGGCTCGAAGCAGCCTGTAACCTGCTGACCCATGGCTAGACTGGGCATAGAGCGCCGTCTTGGCGACGCCACCCGCGCGCACCTGCCCCATGCGCTGGCCGAATTTGTCATGTTCGGGCTGAAAATGGCGTGGGCCAGCCTGTTTGCCGGATTGATGCTGGGCGCGATCATTATTACCGCGTTGCTTTGGCCCGATAACGCCCCGCTGGCGCGGTATGACTTTCTGGTCGGGTATGCGCTGATCATTCAAGCGCTTTTCCTGACCTTCAAACTGGAAAGCTGGGCCGAGGCGCGGGTTATTTTGCTGTTTCATGTTTCGGGCACGATCATGGAGATTTTCAAGCTGCATATGGGGTCGTGGGGTTATCCCGAACCGGGGTTGCTCAAACTGGCGGGCGTGCCGCTGTTTTCGGGGTTCATGTATGCCAGTGTCGGCAGCTTTATCGCGCGGGCCATCCGGATTTTCGACATGCGCTTTGTCAATTACCCGCCATTCTGGGCCAGCGTGGTGCTGGCGCTGGCGATTTATGCCAACTTTTTTACCCATCACTTTATCATTGACCTGCGCTATGGCCTGTTTGCGGCAACGGTGCTGGTGTTCGGGCGCACGCGCATCTATTTCACCCCGTTTGGCCACCGTTTATGGATGCCCCTTGTGCTGGCCGCATTCCTGTCGAGCCTGTTTCTGTATCTGGCC
Organism: Paracoccaceae bacterium; assembly: GCA_027069385.1. GTDB lineage: Bacteria > Pseudomonadota > Alphaproteobacteria > Rhodobacterales > Rhodobacteraceae > UBA3077. Next base: position 26,294 of record JALXER010000001.1, on the reverse strand, counting down.
GAAAACATCGGCACGCTGACGGGAACATGGCTTTATGCGGGCACGCACGGGTTCAGCTTTACCGCACTGGCCAAGCTCGGGTCGTGGTATCTGCTGTTATTTGTCAGTTTTGTGCAGGTAACGCTGGTGTTTCGTCACGTTCTATCGAAACGACTTTGAGAACCGCAACTGGATGGTTTCCAGCCCCGGGTTGACCGCCGAAAAATCCGCGTTGGAACGATGGTCATAGGACAGCGCGATTTGCCAGCCATTATCCAGCCGCACGCCCAGTTCCACGCCCGAGCGGAACTCGACCGCAAAACCAAGGTCAACCTCGTTGCCCTGCATATAAAGCCCGGGCGCAAAGTGGAAACCGGCGTAAAGCGGCAGGTCGCCCAGATCGACGTTGAATTGCTGGTACAGGCCAACCCCCAACCACGCGCCGCCCTGATCGGTGATCGAAAAATCCAGCACCGGATTGAACCGTTTCCACTGGTCAAAGGCATAGGTCAGGCGCAGTTCCTGTCCGGTCAGCCGCCGGTCAAAGCTGAGCGTGCCCAGCGAGGCGGTAAAGTTGCCCCCGACATCGGCGCGGTTCACGTTTATCCCGTCGGCATGGTATTCGCCGCCAAACAGGCTCATCACCGTAAAAAGTATTGCCAACCTGCCGTCCATGCCGCGCCTTTCCCCTGACCTGTCAGGGCGTTTCTACCCCGAGCAGTTTCACAAGGCTACCCATTTCTGGCATTTCACCGGGGGCCAGCCGGTTAAGCAGGGCAAAGCGGGCCTGAACATAGCTTTGATCGGGAAATCCGGCCAGCAGCGAATCGAGCCGATCCACCGCCGTTACCCGCCGCACAATCAGAACGGTGTTGTGTAAATCGGCGACCTCAACCGAGGACAGGCGGCGAAAGCTGCGAACGGTCTGTTCAAAGCGTTGCGCGGTGCCATTGCTCCGGTCGGGAACAAAGCCGGCAAAGCGGTACAGGCGGTGGTCCATCGCGATAACCGTCAGGGTCAGATCGCCGCGTCGTGCGCCGCGTCGCATGCGGATGGTCGCGCTGGCGGCGGGCATGCCGTTTACCTGAAAGCTGCGCTGGTCACTGATGCGGTGCCCGATGCGCTGGCGGCGCGGAATTTGTCGCGCCCATTCCTGCACATAGTCGCGCAGGTTTTGCGACGGGATCGGCGCACCGCTTAGCACCAAGGTGGCTCCGCGCGCGCCCAGAATGTTGATCTGGCGCGCGCTATTCTGCAACCGCAACCCTGCGGCCACATCAAAGGTAAACCCCAGCACCGGATGGATAAATTGCCCGTCCCGCATAATTCCCTGTCGGGTATCCTGCCCGTAAAGCATCCCGTCGAGATGGCGCAAATACCGGTCGGTTGCCAGCCTGCCCCCGCCATCCCCTGCCAGTTCCGCCGCGCGGGTCAGCCGCTCGGCCGGGGCGGGGTGGTTGGCAAAGAACGGCACCTTTTCGGAGTCATATTCACGCCCCGCAATCAAGGCCCGCAAGGCGGCATCATCGGCCATGGCCTGCAAGAACGTGACCTGCGCCATCGGGTCGTATCCGGCCAGTTTCAACAGCGCAATCCCGCCCGCATCGGCAGCAAATTCCTGTTCTTGCGAGTAATGCCCGATTTCGGCAAGGGTGCTTTCGATATTCTCGCGAATCGCATCATCGACCGAACCGCTGCCGAAAATACTGCCAACCAGCGCCCCGACCGCCCCGTCGATAACCGCGCTTGACTGGGCTTCCTGCCGTTTTTCAACGTGATTTTCCACCACATGGGTGATTTCATGGGCCAGCACGGCGGCCAACTCGGCCTCGTTATGGGCCAGCGCCAACAAGCCCCGCGTGACATAGACATAGCCCGCAGGCAGGGCAAACGCGTTGATTTTGGGGCTGTCGAGCACGGTAAACGTCCAGCCCGAACCGGCCTGACCGGTCAACCGCGCCATTTTCTGGCCGATCTCGTTCACATAGGCGGTCAGCTCCCCTTCGGACACCGCCCCGCCGTATTTCGCAACGATCACCGGATGGTCACGCGCCCCGGCCTCTATGCTTTGATCCGACCATTGGGCAACCGCAGGCAAAGCCCCGAACAGCGCCAGCGCGCCGGCAAGAATGAATTGTTTGAACCGCATATTACCACACCTTTTACCTTGACGCCCCAATATGGGCCTTTTCCCCGCCATTGCCAAGACTGTCATGCACCCGATCAGGCAAACATTTTTTGTTTGGCGATTATCCGCTTTTTGGTTAGTGTAGTCGGGATTTTTGTTAAATAATAAAAAAGCAGGGGATAAAAGTTATGAAAAAGGTCATTCTATTCTTGTGTGTTCCGCTTGCGCTGTCCGCCAGCCTGGCGGGGTGCCAACAGTATACCGAAGAAGAGCTTGTCGTCATACAGGAAAACCACGCGGCAGCGGCCGAGGCACGGGCCGAACGGCGTGATAGCAATCGCGGCGGTGGCGGTGGCGGTGGCTGGACTCCGTAACCTTATTTTAGAATGTGGAGAATTGAACAATGCATAAACAGTCCTTTGGGCTGCGACTCGGCGTTTTTGCCCTTTCGCTTGCCAGTACCGCCTTCATCGCGCCCGACCTTGCGGCGCAATCGCTTGTACGCGGGTCGGGGGTGATTGGCCTGCCCGACGTGCAGATTGACCTGAGCACCCGCGCCGCCAAACGCTATGCCTTTGTGATCGGCAACTCGGATTACACCGTCGCGCCCGACCTGCGCAACGCTGATGCGGATGCGCGCCTTATGGCCGCCTTTCTGCGCGAGCAGGGCTATGAGGTGTTCGAATACACCAACCTGACCAAGCGCGGTTTCGAGGATATGTTGCGCCGCGTCCTGTTCGATGTCGATAAACAGTCCGAGGTGGTGTTCTATTTTGCCGGTCACGGGTTGCAGATTGGCGGGGGCAATTACATCGTGCCTGCCGATGCCGATCTGAACACCGCCTATGATGTGCCGTTTGAAACCGTCTCGCTGGACAGTCTGGTGGCCATTATCGGGGCGCGGGCCCGCACGCAGCTGGTGATTCTGGACAGTTGCCGCAATAATCCCTTTGCCAATCAAACCGCCCTGACCGGTATTGGCGACCAGCTTAGCGAGGCCCGCAACGGGTTTTCCACGCTGGCCGCGCCGGTCAATTCGCTGTTGGCCTTTTCGACCTCGCCGGGCGAAGTGGCGCTGGATGGTGACGGGGCCAACAGCCCGTTTACCGCTGCCCTGATCGAGGCGGCAAATGCCAATCCCGATGCGTCGGTGACCAGCCTGCTCGAACAGGTGCGGCGGCTGGTTTACGAACGTACCGGCGGCGCGCAAGTGCCGTGGGAAAGCTCGACCCTGGTCGAAACCATCTCTTTTGTACCGTCCCAAACCGTGCCGCCGGTGCAAACCGGTGACGGGTCCGGTTCGGTCACGCGGGCACTGGTGCTGATCGAATCCGACGAAGCCCCGACCGCAACACCTGCGCAACAACAACCTGTTGACGTTGTATTGTCGGCTGAACTCAGCCGCGAGGTTGATCTGAACGACGCCCTGCGGCAAGGGCTGGCACTGTCGGACAGCGATACCCTTAGCATCACCGGTCAGCCCGATGGCGGGCGGTTGACCATCGTCACCCCGGGCGGAATCCGGCTGGCCGCCGATGCAACGGGCGTTATAGAGGGGGCCACCGACCAGATCCTTTACAGCAACGCCATGCCCCAGACCGACGCGGCCTTTGTGGAGGGTGCCGCCTATACCGATGATTTCCGCGTGGCGGTGAACGGTGACGAACAGGTGGTGCGCATCGCCTTGCAGGGCAACGAATGCGACATGGAGGCGGGCGATCATCTTGATCCCGAAGGCTCTGGGTTGACCCGCTATGCCAATGAAATTCGCCCCGAAATCGCGCTGGCCGCCTGCCTGAAAGCGGTCGAGGCCAGCCCGCAAACCGGGCGGTTCCATTATCAGCTTGGCCGCGCCTATCTGGCCTTGCGCCGCTATGACGAGGCCAACGCCGCCTTTGAAAAGGCTCGCGATCTGGGCCATACCCGCGCCTGGGTGGCGCTGGGCGCCATGATTGCCGATCAGGCCGCGCGCGAGGGGGGCAAGGCCAACGTCAAAGACCCTGACGAGGCGCTGGCCTATTACATTATCGGCGTGGATCAGGGCGACCCTTACGCCTATTATGCGCTGGGCCGCCAGTTGCTGCGCTATGAAACCAACGAAGAGCTGCGCCGTCAGGGCTTTGACCTGATGATGCGGGCGTTGGAGGTGGGCCACACCTTTGCCATGAACGAATTGGGCTATTTCTATCTGGATGAGGAAAACCCGTTCTTCGATTCCGAACGCGGGTTGCGTTATCTGCGCGAAAGCGCGGCGCGTGACGATATTTATGGCTATAACAATATGGGGCTGGTCTATCGCAACGGCCTTGGCGGAACGGCGGTCGATTACCAGAAGGCCTTTGACTGGTTCGAAAAGGCGGCCCTTGGCGGCCATCCCAACGCGCCGGGCAATATCGGCCTGTTATACGAGCGTGGCCAGTTGGGGCGGGGCAAGGCCGATGAAGCCATGCACTGGTACCAGATCGGGCTGGAGCGCGGTGACCCGTGGGCCGGTGTCGGCGCGGCCTATGTGATCCTTGACCAGCGCCCCGACGGGTTTGAACGCTATCAGGCCGCAATATTTGCCGCCAAGGCCGCCGCTCTGCGCGACCCCGAGGCCGGCGATGCGGCGCGCCAGATCCTGCGTGGCATGAACCGGCGGCTGGTTGATCAGGCTGCCCAGCAGATGATCGCCGATCTCGGCGTTGAAATCACCGTAGACGGTGCCTTTGGTGCCGGAAGCCGCGCCGCGCTGGCGCAAGTCGCCGCCAATTTCGGCGTTGAACCGCCGGAAAACAACCGCGTGGACCGTCTGGTGTTTTTGGCCGGTCTTTACTGGACAACCTCTCCGTTCAGGGTTGATCTGTATTAGGAACCGACCCCCTGCCTGACAGCGCCAACCGGCCGGAATTTGATTTTCCGGCCGGTTAATGTATGCTGAACGTGTTTTAGACAAGATTTTTTTTCCGGTTTATTATACGCGAAAGGGGGGCGTCATGGCTGCATTGGCAGAGCCCGACACATCAAGCAAACACGTTCTGAAGGCCCAGAAACTGTTAAACCAGAACGCCAAGGCCAGCATTGTCAAAGAAGACGGAATGCTGAACAGGGAAACCATCAAGGCGATCAAGGCGTTCCAGAAATCATCGGGGTTGCGCGAAACCGGCGTGCTGGACAAGTCCATCATGGACATCATGCAAAAAGCCGTCAGGATAGAGAACCCGACCAAGCAGATCACCGTGGGCGGCAAGGTTTACCTGTTTACCGACAAGGATTACCAGAGCCTGCTGGCGCGCTCGGCCCGGGCGGTGGAACCGGCAATGCGCTCACTGAAACGCGCGATCGAAACCGCGCGGTTTTACTGGGATTTTCACAAAAAGCTTCGCAATGACCAGTACATCATTTCATGGTGTATCGAGCTGGCCTCTCCGGTCGGGTTTCCCGATGAATCGGTCATCAAGGCAGCGGAAACCGAGGTCAAAAATGCCGAATCCGCGCTCAAATCCCTGCAACTTGCCCGTTTTAGCGCCGCTTTCCAGAAGGCAACGCCGCTGGTGGACAAGGCATCGGTTGCCATAAAGAAATATGCCGAAGGGGTGCAAAGCGGCGGGGTCAAGGTGATAACCGGCCTGACCTATATCAAGGGGTCGGCATTTGTGCTGCTCTCGACGATGTCGGCACCGGTCAGTGCCGGTTTTTCCGCCGGTGCCATCGCGGCGAATGTGGTCAAACTTGCCGGCCCCGCCGCGGTAGAGGCACTGGCCGATGAAATTGCCAAGGGCACCTTTGACAAAAAGGACGGGGGCAAGGCTGCGGCCGCCAGTATCGCCAAGGATACCATGTTGAACGTCGCCTGTAGCAAGATCTTCAAGGGGAAGTACGCCACCAAGGCAACCAACGCGCTTGTCGGGCAGGTCTCCAAAAAGCTGCCCGGGAAACTGGCGAAAAAGCTGTCGGGCAATGCCGCCAAAAAGTTCACCGAGAACTATTTCAAGGAACACAGTTCGGATATTGTCGAGGGGATCATCAAGGAAGAGCTGAAAAAGGCCAACAGCCTGAAATCGCCGGTCAAGGCCGATACGTTTCTTGAAACGGTGGGCAAGCAGGTTATCACGCAGGGGCATCTGTCCAAATTCGATGCGGGGGTTTCCCTGACGCCGCAAACCGCCAAACGGGCGCTTGGCTCCAAGGCGAAAACCGCGCTGGTCAAGGCATTTGGCAACAAGCGCCCCTCGACCCGCGAAATGGACGGGCTGATCGGGCAGCTTTTGGCGCAAAGCGAGAAACAGAACAAAAAGGCCTTTGACAAGACCTTTATCGGCCTAAGCACCCGCGAGGACGAGAAAAAGATCCGCACCCTGCTGGTGAAAGAGCTGTTCGGCCCGAAAACGCTTGCGCAGGCTCCGGCGCTGGTGAAAAACATTCGTCGATAGGGGCGGATTGCCGGGGCATTTGTTGAACTTGCCCGCCATAGGCGTTAACCCTGTGATCAACACAGACCCCGCCAGAGGTTGCGCGGGCAAAGCACAAGGCCGCCTTTGAAACTGCTGATCATCACCCGGGGCTATCCCAGCCGGAATGCGCTTTACAGCTATCCTTTCGTGCATCGCCGCGTGGTGCTGTATCGCAACGCGGGGCATCAGGTGGATGTGTTCGTTTATGGTGGCCGGATGCCGGAAACCGGCAATACCTTCGAGGGGGTCACGGTGCGCGCTGGCGATGACAAGGCACTGCGCAAGCAGGTTTTGCGCCAGCGCCCCGACCGCATCGCCCTGCACGGCATTGCCGAGGATAACTGGCCCGCCGTGGCTGCCCTGCCCGACGATATTCCGGTATTTGGCTGGCTGCACGGCTCGGAAATTCAGGCGTTTCACCGCCGGGCCTATGCCTATGCGGACGGCGCATCGCGCGACAAGGCCCGCAAGACCTATGACCGGCGCATGGATTTTTGGCGCGGGCTTGTGGCCGACTGGCCCGCGAGGCTGCATCTGGTTTTTGTCTCGCAACACGCCGCTGCAACCGCGCAAGAGGATCTGGGCCAGCCGCTGGATCACCGGCAATACAGCGTCATCCACAACCCGATTGACACAACGCTGTTTCGCTATCGCCCCAAATTGGCAGCGGACCGGTTCAAGGTGCTGTCCATCCGGCCCTTTTCCAGCCTGATTTACGCCAATGACCTGAGCGTCAAGGCGATTCTGGCGCTGGCGGAAACCGATCTGTTTGATCGATTCCGGTTTCATATCATTGGCGACGGGGCGCTGTTTGACCGGCAAACCGAACCCTTGCGCGGGCTGGGCAATGTAAAGCTGCAAAAGGGTTTTGTCAGCCAGTCCGAAATCGCGCGGCTGCATGGTGAAAACGGGGTGTTTCTGGTGCCCAGCCGCGCCGATACGCAGGGCGTTTCGCGCGACGAGGCCATGGCCTCGGGGTTGGTGCCGGTCACCAACAGCGCCGCCGCCGTGCCCGAGTTTACCGATGACACCTGCGCCGCGCTGGCCCCGCCCGAGGACCATCGGGCACTGGCCGGACATATGGGGCAAATGGCGCGCGCGCCCGAACTGTTCCTGTCGCGCTCCAAGGCGGCACACCAGCGGATACAGGCGCAAACCGCCGCTCCGGCCATTATCGCGCAGGAACTGGCGTTGATGAAAGGGGGGGCGGATGGATAGGCTGCAACCGGATATCTATATCGCTGCGATGGGGCGCTCGGGCAGTACCATTCTGGCCAACGCGCTGAACCATCCGCCCAATCAGGTGATGTTCACCGAACCGGGTTTCCACACGCCGCCCTATCGCGGCCTGTTGAATGGCCAACTGGCCCGACTGGGCCAGAAACCGCCCCTGCCCGCCAAGGGCGATGACCCGGTTTCGGCGCTGCGCAAGGCGCTGGGCACCTATCTGGAAGGGCGAAAATGGGGGTTCAAAGAGGTGCAATGCGCCGAACACCGGAAGGTGCAACAGCTATTTGCCCCGAAAATGGTGCTGCTGGGGGTGCGCAACATCCGCGATATCGCGCTCAGTTTCTTTGAAAAGCACCAGAAACAGCAGAACACCGACCGGTTTCCGCCCGAATGGGTGCGCCGGTACTGCCTTGACGAAAGCGCCGGTCTGGTGCGGTTTCATCGCGCGTTAACCGGCCCCGCAATGGTGGTGAGGTACGAGGATTTTACCACCGACCCCGCCTTTCGCGCGCAGTTGGCGCAGCAAACCGGCTGGCAGTTGCACGGCGAACTGGGCACCGGTCTGGCCGGGTTCAACCGCCAGTTCGAACTGGACCGGCACGGTGCGACGCTGGGCCAACCGGTCGATCCGGCCCAACGCGGGCTTGCGCCGCACTATCTGGACATGGCAAACGATATCACCGCGGCCTGCGGCGAATACCAGCGCCATTTCGGATATGATTAGAGTCCTGGCACCGGACAAACCGCTTGCCCCATCTCGTGGCTTGGGGCAAGCTGGCATCAGGACACCCCAACGGATAGAACAGCCTTGACCACCACACCCGCGCCCGACCCCGATACCCCCGAGCAAACCCGCCTTGAATTCCAGAGTAACCGCCTGCTGATCGACCTGTGCGGCGAGCTGGACCGGAACCTTGCGCGGATCGAATCCGCCACGCATGTGCAAATCAACCGGCACGGCAATGTGCTGATGCTGGATGGCGAGGCCGAGGATCGCAAGTTCGCCGCCGCCACGCTGCGCGCGCTTTACGGGCGTTTGCAGGATGGCAAACCGCTGGAACCCGGCGACATTGACGCCGCTATCCGCATGCCCGCCCAGATGTTCGACGAGGTGTCCGATGATCACCCGCGCCCCGCGACGGGGGGCAAAATCACCATTCGCACCCGCAAAAAGACCGTAGAGGCCCGCTCTCCGGCGCAGGCCGCCTATCTGAACGCGCTGCTCGATAATGAACTGGTGTTCGGGCTTGGCCCAGCGGGCACCGGCAAAACCTATCTGGCGGTGGCCGTGGCGGTATCGCATTTCATCGAAGGCCATGTGGACCGGATTATCCTGTCGCGTCCGGCAGTCGAGGCCGGCGAGCGTTTGGGCTTTCTGCCCGGCGACATGAAGGAAAAGGTCGATCCCTATATGCAGCCGCTTTACGACGCGCTGCACGATTTCATTCCGGGAAAACAGCTTGGCAAGCTGATCGAGGAAAAGCAGATCGAGATCGCGCCGCTGGCCTTTATGCGCGGGCGCACCCTGTCCAACGCCTTTGTGGTGCTGGACGAGGCGCAAAACACCACCACCATGCAGATGCGCATGTTCCTGACCCGACTCGGAGAGGGATCCCGCATGGCAATCAACGGCGATACCAGCCAGATCGACCTGCCCAAAGGCGTGCCAAGCGGGCTGGTCGAGGCCGAACGGATATTGCGCAAGGTAGGGGGCATCGGCTTTACCCGTTTCAGCGCCGCCGACGTGGTGCGCCACCCGATGGTGGCCAAAATCGTCAAGGCCTATGAACGCGCCTCCGGACGCCATGACTGACCTTGTTGACCTGATCATCGAAGATCGGCGCTGGCGCGGGCTGGCCGAATTGGCCGGGGTTGCGGCGAACGCGGCGCTGGCCATTGCCGGCGTTTCGCCCAAAGGGTTCGAAATATCGGTGCTGGGCTGTGATGACACCCGCATCACCGTACTGAACAGCGATTTTCGCGACAAGCCACGTGCGACCAATGTCCTGTCATGGCCGGCCTTTGAACTGGCCAATCCGGGCGGTATGCCCGACCTGCCCCGCGCCCGCTTTGTGCCGGAATCACTGGGCGATATCGCCATATCCTATGACACCTGCCTGCGCGAGGCCGCCGATTCCGGCACAGAATTTAACCATCATGTAACCCATCTGGTGTTACATGGATGCCTGCATTTGCTGGGATATGACCACGAAACCGACGCCGATGCGCGGATTATGGAGCGGCTGGAGGTCAAAGCCCTTGCAAAACTGGGCATTCCCGACCCATATTAGGGAACCGGCGCGCAACAGCGCCATTTTTTGGAACAAGGGAGCCATGGGCGACACTATCGACGGGTCTTCTAGCGCAGCGCGACGCGCGCTTGATGACGACACATCCCCCCGAAAGGGTAACGGCGTTTTGCGGCGGCTTTTTGCGCGCGCGCGCCATGATCCACCCGAAACCCCCGAAACCAGAGCCGCCGAGACCGGAGCACGGGCGATTCAGCTTAACCTGAACGACCTTGCCAACCGCCGGATCGACTCTATCGCCGTTCCCAAGGCCGATATCATCGCGGTGCCCGATGATTCAACGCGGGCCGAGGTGGTTCGGGTGTTTCGCGACTCAACCCTGACCCGGCTGCCGGTCTATCACGAAACGCTGGACGAACCCGTCGGCCTGATCCACCTGAAGGATCTGGCGCTGAAACACGGGTTCAGCAACGGGGTGAAATTCGACCTTGCCGCGCTGATGCGCCCGCTGATCTTTGCGCCGCCATCCATGCCCATCGGGGTATTGCTGCAAAAAATGCAGGCCGAGCGGATTCATATGGCGCTGGTGATCGACGAATATGGCGGCGTTGACGGGCTGGTCACGATCGAGGACCTGCTGGAGCAGATCGTCGGTGAAATCGAGGACGAGCACGACGCGGAAGAGGCCGACCTGTGGGTCGAGGAAGCAAAGGGTGTCTATCTGGCGCAGGCCCGCACGCCGCTGCACGATATCGAACAGGCCGCCGGCGTTGACCTGCTGACCGATGATCTGGACGAGGAAGTCGATACGCTGGGCGGCATCGTGGTGATGTTGGCCGGTCGGGTGCCGGTGCGTGGCGAGGTGATCAAAGATGAACAGGGCAACGAATTCGAGGTGATCGAGGCCGACCCGCGCCGGATCAAGCGCCTGCGCGTCACCTTTGCGGATCGGGCCGCCTGATGCGGCTGCGAGGCTGGCGCCGGCTGGGCCTGTCGGCCCTGTTGGGCCTGCTGATCGGGCTGGGACAAGCACCGATCAATTTCCCCTATGCCGCGCTGGGCGCGGTTCCGTTGCTGCTGGTGCTACTGCGCCGCGCCTGTTGCCGGAAGGCCGGTTTCGCGATTGGCTGGGGCGCGGGGGCGGGCTATTTCGGCCTGTCGATGATCTGGATCGTTGAACCGTTTCTGGTTGATGCGCCGCGATATGGCTGGATGGCTCCGTTTGCGCTGCTGCTGATGGCGGGCGGGCTGGCGGGGTTCTGGGGGCTGGGCTTTGCGCTGGCGCAGCGATGGATGCGCGGCAATGGCTGGGATGCGCTGGTGCTGGCGGGGTGCTGGACCGGTGTCGAGGTGCTGCGCTCGGTGATTTTTACCGGGTTTCCCTGGGCGTTGCAGGTTTACGGCTGGGTCGATACGCCGGTGATTCAGGGCGCGGCGTTGATCGGGGTGCACGGGCTGGGTTTTGTGCTGGTGCTGGCGCTGGCATTGCTGGCCGACCGGCGCGGCTGGCCGGTGGCGGTGCTGTTGATCCTTGCCATGGTCGGATACGGGTCGTGGCGGCTGACCGCGCCGGTGGCGATGCGCGACTATACCGTGCGGCTGGTGCAGCCCAATGCCGAACAGCGCCTGAAATGGAACCCCGACTATATAGAGGGGTTCTATACCGCGCAGCTGGACCTATCCGCCGCCGGACATGACCGCCCCGACGTGGTGATCTGGCCCGAGGCAGCCATTGCCTATCTGCCCGAGATCCACCCGCTGATCCGGCTGCAAATCGCCGAATTCGCCAAGGCTCCGGTTATTCTGGGCGCGCGGCGGTTTCCGAATGGCAAAGCCTTTAATTCGCTGTTTTTACTGAACGAAAACGGGCAGATTGACGGGGTTTATGACAAATATCACCTTGTGCCTTTTGGCGAATACATGCCGTTTCAGGCTTTGGCGCGCCAATGGGGGCTGACCGGGCTGGCCGATGAAATGGGGCGCGGGATGGATTTTGGCAGTGGCCCGAAACTGCTGGGCAACGACACGGTGCCGCCCTTTCTGCCGATGATCTGCTACGAGGCGATTTTCCCGCAGGGGCTGTTCGTTGAACCACGCCCCGAATGGCTGGTGCAAATCACAAATGACGCATGGTTCGGAGGCTGGAGCGGCCCCTATCAACACCTTGCCCAAACCCGCGTCCGTGCCATTGAACAGGGGCTGCCGCTGGCTCGCGCTGCCAATACCGGTGTTTCGGCGATGATCGACCCCTATGGCCGGATCACCGCGCAAATTCCGCTGGGCCAGCGCGGCTATGTCGATGCGCCCCTGCCCGTGCCACTGGCCCCGACCGTGCTGGCAAAGACCGGACAATGGCCGGGCCTGGTGGTGATGGCGTTGCTGCTGGGGCTGGGCATCTGGCGCAACCGCAACACCTGACCCCGCCCCGGGGCGTCTGCCTCTGCGAGGAGCCGTAAACGGCCCCTCTTATCGGCAGAGCTTCCCGAAACGGGAAGCCGCGCGGGGCAATCGCGCCACATTTCCGGCCGAATTCCCGCACGGGTTCGATATTGCCTTTTCATGTGCTTTTGCGCATGGTATCGCAACTCAGCTTTGGCGTGTTTACCGCGCCGACCACTTCAGGAGACGTTTATGAGCCGCCAAAACTATATGTTCACCTCGGAATCGGTTTCCGAGGGCCACCCGGACAAGGTCTGCGACCGGATTTCCGATGCTATTCTCGACTCATTCCTTGCCGAGGAACCTACCGCCCGCGTGGCCTGCGAAACCATGGCAACCAGTGGTATGGTTGTGGTGGGTGGCGAGGTTGGCCTGTCGGATCAGGAGCGTCTGAAGGACTATATGGGCCGGATCAGCCAGATTGCCCGCGACTGCATCAAGGATATCGGTTACGAGCAGGAACAATTCCACTGGAACACCCTGCATGTGCTGAACTTCCTGCATGAACAATCGGCCCATATCGCGCAGGGCGTCAATGCCAGCGAAAACAAGGACGAGGGCGCAGGCGATCAGGGGATCATGTTCGGCTATGCGGTCAACGAAACCCCCGAACTGATGCCCGCCCCGATCCAGTATTCCCACGCCATTCTGCGCCGTCTGGCCGAGGCGCGCAAATCCGGTGCCGAGCCGACCCTGCGCCCCGACGCCAAGTCGCAGCTAAGCGTGCGCTATGAAGACGGCAAGCCGGTCGAGGTGACCTCTATCGTGCTGTCAACCCAGCATGAAAGCGTCGAGCAGACCTCGGACGATATCCGCGCCATTGTCGAGCCTTATATCCGCGAAGTGCTGCCCGATAGCTGGATCACCCCGCAAACCGAATGGCACGTCAACCCGACCGGTACCTTTGTGATTGGCGGCCCCGATGGCGATGCGGGCCTGACCGGGCGCAAGATCATTGTCGATACTTACGGTGGCGCGGCCCCGCATGGCGGCGGCGCGTTCTCGGGCAAAGACCCCACCAAGGTTGACCGCTCGGCAGCCTATGCGGCGCGCTATCTGGCCAAGAACATCGTGGCGGCGGGCATGGCCGAGCGCTGCACCTTGCAGATTTCCTATGCGATCGGGGTGGCCAAGCCGCTGTCGATCTATGCGGACCTGCACGGCACCGGACAGGTGCATGAATCCGAGGTAGAGGCCGCCATTGCCAAGGTGATGGACCTGTCGCCGCGCGGCATTCGCGAGCATCTGGGCCTGAACAAACCGATCTATGAACGCACCGCTGCCTATGGGCATTTTGGCCGCGAGGCCACGAATGATGGCGGGTTCAGCTGGGAACGGCTCGATCTGGTTGAAGCCCTGAAAAAGGCGGTCTAGGCTGTGGCAATCGATCAGGCCAAGCTGGCCAAACTGGCCGATGTGACGGTGCGGGTCGGGCTGAACCTACAAGCGGGGCAAGATCTGATTCTGACCGCCAACACGGTTGCGCTGCCCTTTGTGCGCCAGGTGGTGGCCGCGGCCTATCGCGCCGGGGCCAACGTGGTCACGCCGATCCTGTCGGATGACGCGATCACCCTTGCGCGCTATGAAAACGCCGCCGATTCCAGCTTTGACCATGCGCCGAACTGGCTGTTTGACGGCATGGCGCAGGCGTATCAAGGCAACGCCGCGCGGCTGGCGATTGCCGCCGAAGACCCGTCGCTGCTGTCGGGGCAGGACCCTGCAAAAGTGGCGCGCGCGGGCAAGGCGCAGTCGATGGCCTATAAACCGGCGCAAAAGCATATTGTCGAGTTTGATATCAACTGGAATATTACCGCCTATCCCGGCACGGCATGGGCGAAACAGGTGTTTCCCGACCTGCCCGAGGACGAGGCCGTCACCGCGCTGGCCGAAGCAATCTTTGCCGCCTCGCGCGTCAACGAACCCGACCCGGTGGCGGCGTGGGCGGCCCATAACGCCTTGCTGCAAACCAAATCCGCATGGCTGAACGACAACCGGTTTCACGCGCTGCGCTTTACCGGCCCGGGCACCGACCTGACCGTCGGGCTGGCGGACGGGCACGAATGGGCCGGTGGCTCGGCCACGGCCAAAAACGGCATCACCTGCAACGCCAACATCCCCACCGAAGAGGTGTTCACCACCCCGCACGCCCTGCGCGTTGACGGCACGGTGCGCGCCACCAAACCGCTGGCCCACCAAGGCGCGGTGATCGAGGATATCGCGGTGCGTTTCGAGGGAGGCAAAATCGTCGAGGCCCATGCCTCCAAGGGCGAAGCCGCGTTCATCAAGCTGATCGATTCCGACGAGGGCGCGCGGCGCTTGGGCGAAGTGGCGCTGGTGCCGCACGGCTCTCCGATTTCGCAAAGCGGGATCCTGTTCTACAACACCCTTTTCGACGAAAACGCCGCCTGCCATATCGCGCTGGGGCAATGCTATTCGAAATGCTTTACCGGCAACCCTTCGGCAGATGAAATCACCGCGCAAGGCGGCAATTCCAGCATCATCCATGTGGACTGGATGATCGGGTCAGCGGAGATCGATATCGACGGTCTGGATGAAAACGGCAACGCGACACCGGTGTTTCGCAAGGGGGAATGGGCGTAGAGGGGCCCTATCCCATTGATTCAAACCCGTTTGGACACCAGTTAATTATAAAAGCGAGGCCATATCACGAATTACGATATGCATTCCCAACCACTGTTTTACCAACCCAGATTGGAACGCTATGCGCCGTTTTTTTATATACCTACTGCTTCTGGTCGTCGGGATTTTGGGAGCGTTGTATCTGTTTTTACCCGTAAAAACAGTTGAGTTTAGCCAACAAGAGATCGATCAGATTGTTGCCTCAGAACTCCCCCACACTATCGAGACGCTCGCGGGAACAATAACGATACGCACGGCTACACTGGAGTTGCGAAAGGGTGACCAACTCAAAATTCAAACCTCGTTTGACGTCAGGGGTCTTACCCTGGAGGGGGAGGGTTATGCAAATTTTGCGTCCGGTATTCGATATAAAAACGGAAATTTCTATTTAAGTGATCTAACGAAAGAGGATATTCAGTTCGAGTTTTCCCAAAACAGTGCGGAGACAATCAGCGATATTCGCTCGACAATAGAAGGGATTATAGAACGGGAAGAAGAAGAGGCAAAAAGCGGGGATGTTGAAACCGCGCAGAATGTGCGCAGAGTTAACGAGTATATCACAACCCAATTGCAGAACGATGCCGAAGAAGCGCTCGACAGGTTTTTAAAAAGTATTCCGGTTTATAGCCTGAACAATCAAGGCGGCACCTTGAAACTTGCTGCATTGGCATTGGAGGACGTCTCGATTTCTGAATCCAAAGTGACCGCTACCCTTTCTTTTCAAAGGTTGCTTGTTCGGGTGATTGTTGCAACCTTGTCGGCGTTGTTGTTTGGCCTGATTATCTTTGGTAATTTAGGAATAGCCGTTTTGAGTCTGGTTTCAAAACGTAACGAATAATTGGTATTTCCAAATGTGGCGCTTTGTCCGGTTTGAATACTTCTCTACAGACGGGATTAAAACGCAGTTTATCTCTCCACCTGAATCTTTGTTTGTTTAACGCCCGATTTTCGGCGGACAAAGGCGGGCGGGCGCGCTAGGTTGGGGGCATGTTGTTCAAGCTCCCCGATCATGCCACGCTTTATCGTGCGCTCGTTGCCAAAGACCGTCGCTATGACGGGCGCGCCTATGTGGGCGTGACCTCGACCGGTATTTTTTGCCGCATTCCGTGCCCCGCCCGCACGCCCAAGCCCGAGAACTGCCGGTTTTACGAGACCGTGCAGGAATGCATCGCGGCGGGTTTTCGCCCGTGCAAGCGCTGCCATCCGCTCGGCCCTGCGGCGGATCAGGACCCTGCCATCCAGACCTTGCTAACCGCGCTGGCCAAGCGGCCGGAATATCGTTGGGGCGAGGCGGATATCATCCGGCTTGGCTTTGATCCCTCGACCATCCGGCGCAGTTTCAAGCGCCATTTTGGCGTGACTTTCCTTGAGATGGCCCGCACGGCGCGGTTGCGTAGCGGGGTGAAAACCTTGTCGAATGGCGGGCGGGTGATCGATGCGCAGCTTGATGCGGGGTTTGACTCGCCCAGTGCTTTTCGCCACGCTTTTGCGCGGCTGCTCGGCGCGGCACCGGCCAGTTTCAAGGATAACGCGATGTTGCAGGCCGACTATATCGACACGCCGCTCGGCGCGATGGTGGCGGTCTGTGATCGCACCCATTTGCATATGCTTGAATTTGCGGATCGTAAGGCCTTGCCCGCTGAACTGGCCCGCCTGCGCAACCATGCGCGCGGCAATATCGGCTTTGGCCGCTACGCCCCGACGGATAAGATCGAGGCGGAGCTTGGGGCGTTTTTCGACGGCAATCTGCGTCAGTTCAAAACCCCGCTGGCCATGCATGGCACGCCGTTCACCAAATCGGTCTGGTGGGCGTTGCTGGATATTCCGCTGGGCCAAACCCGCAGTTACAGCGATATCGCGCGGACCATCGGCAACCCCGCAGCGGTGCGGGCCGTGGCGCGGGCCAACGGCGCCAACCAGATCGCCATTGTCATCCCCTGCCACCGCGTAATCGGCGCCGACGGGTCGCTGACCGGCTATGGCGGCGGGTTGTGGCGCAAGCAAAAGCTGATAGAGCTGGAATCTAACCCGTAAGCCGGTCAAACTTGGCCGCGCAGATGAAATCGTTTTGCGTTATGCCGTCGGCCTCGTGGGTGGTGAATTCGATCTCGCAATAGCCCCAGCCAAAGCGGATATCGGGGTGGTGCCCCTCGGCATCGCCCAGATAGGCGGCCAGATTGGCGTGGTAAACCGCCTTGGCAAAGCCCTTGAATTCAAGGCGCAGCAGCAGCGATTTTCCATCATTGACCACCTGCCATGCCGGGGAAAGCTGGGACATGGTCGCGCGCACCTCGCGCGCATCCATGGGGGGAATGCCGCCCTGACAGGGTTCGCAGGTCTTGTCGCTCAGATCACAAATCATTCAGGAAGCCTTTTGTTTGGGCGGATATGCAGGCGCGAACAGGCCGCGGGATTGCGCGGCGCGAACATCGGCCAGCAAATCCCGGTCTGCCGCGGCAAACAGATCATCGATACTGTCCAGAACAAAATAGATCGGCTGGTGAATGTCAATGCGATAGGGGGTGCGCATGATGTCCGAGATGATAAACTCGCGGCGCTGCGGGGTGGTGCTCTGGGTGGCATAAATCAGCTCGGTCGGTGATGATGCAAGCCCCGAACCCAGCGCCTTGACCGCGCCGTTTTCACGGGTCAGGCCGAATTCGATGCTGAACCAGTATAGCCGGATCAGCCACGAAAACTGTTTTGGCTCGGCTTTCAACCCGGCCTTGCCGATGGCATGCGAAAACTCGGCAAAACGCGGGTCGCTGAGCAGGGGCATATGGCCGAAGATTTCGTGAAAGATATCCGGTTCGGTGATATAGTCGAAATCCTCGCGGCGGCGGATGAACGAAGCGGCAGGGAATTCGCGGTTGGCAAGCATGGAAAAGAAGCGCTCGAACCCGATCACGGCGGGCACCGGCGTGACGCGCCAGCCGGTTAGCGGCGCCAGCATGGCCGAAACCTCGGCGCATTGGGGCACGCGGTCAAGCGGCAGGTCCAGCCGGTCAAACCCGTCCAGATAGGGGCGTGCGCAGTATTTGGCGGTATTGGGCAATTGCTGCGCCACCAGATCGCGCCAGACCGCGTTATCCGCGTCGCTGTAAGGGATCGCGCCGGTCTCGTCGGGTTGATAGGCGGTGTATGGGGTAGAAGACATGAGGGGCCTCGTCGCTGTTACATGGCAAGAGTTTCACAAATGGAGCGTAGATATATGCCGAAAACCCGTGCTTTTGTCCGGAATATGAAATACCATGCCCGAGAGGTGGCGCAATACGGGGAAATTATTTCTATGAGCGGATTAGAGGAACAAGATCACCGGATACTGGAGATCCTGCAACAGGACGGTAAAATCAGCACGCAGAAACTGGCCGAGGCGGTGCATATGTCGGCCTCTCCGTGTTGGCGGCGGGTGCAGAAATTGGAGAAATCCGGCGTGATCGACCGCTATGTGGCGCTGCTTGATCCGGCCAGGCTGGGCCTGCATGCCCACGCTTATATCCATGTTTCGCTGCTGGACCATACCGAAGAAACCATCGCGAAATTCGACCGGTTTGTGCAGGCCGAAGCGCAGATTATCGAGTGCTGCTCGATCACCGGTGCCGACGACTATCTGCTGAAAATCGTTGCGCCCGACCCCGAGGGGTTGGAGCGGTTCATCATGAAAAAGCTGTTGCGCCAAGGGGTTGTGCGCTCATCCACCACGCATTTCGTGCTGCGCCAGAACAAGGTTTCAACCGCGTTGCCCCTAGCGCCCTAGCGCATTGGCGGCCTCGCAATTGCAAAGCGCCACAATCGCGGCGCGGGATTGCGGGCCAAAGACCCCGTCAATCGCCCCCGCATACACGCCGCGCGCCTTAAGCTGCATCTGCACCTGCCGGACAAATTCGCGGGGTAGCTGGTTATCGCGGCTATCGGCAATAAACCCGTCGGCCCCGCGTTCCAGCGAGGTGACGATCAGCTCGGCGGCGCGGGTATAATTGGCCGGAACCCCGTTGCCACTCATGTATAACAGCCCCAGATTATAGGCACCGGCGGGCGAAACAAGGTCGTTGGAAATCTGGTAAAGCCCCACGGCTTCGGACATACTCTGCTGCACATAGATGCCGTTCTGGTACATATAGCCAAGGTTGTTATAGGCGTCGGGGCTGTTCATGGCGGCGGCCTGTTGAAACAGTCGAAAGGCGCGCGCCGGATCATACCGGTCGCCCTGCCCGCGCAGCGAAACCGCGCCCATGGCCAGAATGGCGTTGACGCTGCCCAACTCGGCGGCGCGGGTGTAATACTGCACCGCCCGCCCCAGATCGGCGCGCACGCCGTAGCCCGAGAAATAGCGGTTGCCCAGCTCCTCGTACCCGACAAACCAGCCGTGCTGGCTGGTGCGCTGCAACAGGCGCTCGGCCTCGGCAGGGTCGCGCGCCACGCCCACACCATCCATATAGGCAAGGCCAAGATAGTATTCCCCGAACGGTGATTGCCGGTCGGCCAAGGCACGCAGCATCCGGATACCGCGCGCCGGATCAGCGGGCACGCCGATGCCTTCCAGATACAGATACCCGTTAGAGGCAAGCGCCGGTTCCAGACCGGTTTCGGCGGCTTTCTGGATATAGAATGCCGTCTTGGCGAAATCCATTTCGACGCCGTGGCCATAAGAATACAGTTCCGCAAGCAAGTCGCCGGCCTGCAAGTATCCCGCATCGAATATGGCCTGCGCCATGGCTGCCGCGCGGGCATAATCGCCCTGACCGGCCCGATCGGAATAGGACCGCGCCAGATTGAGCTTCATGCGCGGATTGTCGGGAAATTGCGCGACCGCCACTTCGCAAATGGCCACGGCTTCGTCGGCATCCTGTGAAACCACGAACTTTCCGATGACACCGGGCGGGTTGTCGGGGTTGCCGTAATAGGCGGCGATGGCGTCACAATCCTGAACGATGGCCGAGACCGGCGCGGGGGGTTGTTGCGGCTCGGAGGCCCTGAACCACGACCCCTGCCCGGTGCTTTCAACAACGGGTGTCTGCGGTGTTTCGCTGGCCGACCCTTGCAGCGCCGCCAGCGCCACCTGCGCCTGATGCGCGTAATCGGGTGCGGACTGGCGATAGCGTTCGACAAAGGTTTGCAGGATCGCCGCGTCGGTGGAATTGCTGATCAGGCTCCATTCGCGTTCGGCAAAGGTGGCTTCGCTGGGGCTTGGGGTGACCTCGCAATTACCGGTCAGGCAGGCAGAGCCGGACAGCTCATCATAATAGGCGGGGCGCTGGTTATGCTCGACCAGCGCGGCGGCCTCTTGCACCTGACGGCGGGTCACCACAATAGCGCGGCGCAAATCGCCGAACTGGCGCAGGTTGGGCAGGAAAAACCGCGTAAACACCGAATACTGGAACTGGTCCGCCGCCCCCAGCGAATCCAGCGCTGTCTGGTTGGCACCGGCCGAATAGATGATAAAAGAGCCGTTCTGGGCCTCGATCGGGGCCAGCCCGCCGGTCAGGCCGATGCTGCGCGTCGAATTGGCACTGGCAAACGGGTTGTCGCGACAGGCGTCGATAATGGCAATGGTCACCGCTGCTCCGGCTTGCGTGATCCGGTCAAGAATGCCGTTAGCGCCGTTTTTGAGCGGCTGGGTCAGTTCACTGGCCAGCGAGGCCGAGGTCAGGCCGGGGGTATCGGCGGGCACCAGAAAATTTTGCGAGCCGTCCGACCAGCCATGCCCCGAATAGACAAACACCACCGTGTCGCCTTCTTCGATACGGTCGTAAAACGTTGCCAGCGCAACCCGCAGGTCGTTGGCGCCGGTATCGGTCAGATAGGTTACGTCGAAACCGCGTTCCTCGAACAGGTCACGATAGCCCCCCGCATCCTCGACCGCTTTGGCAAGGCGGGGCAATTCGGTGTACTGGTCGATACCGATAATCAGGGCCAGTTCCTTGGCCTGCGCCGAACCGGCCAGCAACAACAGCAGCGCAATTTTACCGATTAGTCTGGGCAGCATCGGGCAATTCCTTAAACATATAGGGATCAGTCTAGGGGAAAATCCGGCCTTGATGCAACTGTTTTAAGGCGAAGGCTAACCAAAGATGAAATCTTCCTGCACCCAGCTGTCGGGGTCGATGGGCTGGCCGTCATGTGAGGTGATCCACAGCACCTCGTCACCGATATTGATGATCGCTCCGTCGAACTTGACCTTGATTTCAAGGTCGTGAAAGCTGAACAGGTGCGGATAGTCGGAAAAGTCGATCCGGTCGATATGCTGTTCGAAATCCATGATCTTGTCGCGCCGCCCGTCCTGAATAAACACAAACTTGTCGGCCCCCTCGCCACCCCAAAGCTGGTCACGCCCGCGCCCGTCGATCAGGCGGTCATTGCCGCCGTTGCCCTTTAGAATATCGCTTTTTCCAAAGCCATAGATCGTATCATCGCCCGCCGTCCCCTCTATGTTGTCGCGCACCGCGCCGCCTTTCATCATGTTGTCGGGGGTCAGGTCCAGCAGGAACTGGGTAAACCCGTGTTCGGTGGGTGAACTGACAAACACGTTGATCGCCCCGTCGATGATCTTGACTTCGATATCCGAGATATTGTCCAGCGTGGTGTCAAAATCGTCGGCCAGCACGCTTAGCAGTTCCAGCCGGCCGCGATAGTCCACCTCGAACAGGGTTACCCCGTCATCCGAACCGGCGGCCAGCAGAAAGTGCCGGCCTTCGTATTCGAACATTTTCAGCACCGAGGGGCGCTCTATGCGGGTTTCGGAAATATCGATCATTTCATCGACCAGCTTTAACTGCCCGCCCACCGAGACCCGGAACACCAGCAGCGAATCGGTTTCCGCCGAGGCCATGATCAGAAAAGCCCGATCGCCGATCTGCGCGGTTTCCAGCGCGGTTGGCGCGTTAAAGCCGACCTCGCCGGGTTGCAGGTAATAGCGTTGGGTCAGCGCCCCGCTGGCGTTGACCTCGTACACGCTTAGCCCCGTATCAAAAGACGAGGCGGCAAACAGAAAATCCCTGCCCTGCAAATTGGCCGAGACCATGGCGCTGACATCGCCCAGCGCGGTCAGCGGCGTGTCGGCCATAAACTCGGGGCTGGTCAGCTCGCCAGCCAGATTGACGGTGAAACAGTCCAGTCCGGCGCTGGCATTGGCCGAATAGAACATGGTATTGCCCCCGACCGTCACCGCCAGCGAGGTTACCAGATTCTGATAGGTGCCCAACCCGTCGCTATAGCTGGAATCGAGCGTAAAGCTGCCATCGGCACCCACGGCATACACCGCCATATTGTCGTCATAGCGCCCCATGGGCACCACATACGTCACGCCGTTGCGCTCGAAACTGGTCATGTCGCGAATACTTGCGGTGCCCGAGCCGCTGTCGAACACCACGTCGTCGCGATGCGTCAGGCTGCCATCGGCCATGATTTCATAGCTGGAAAAGCCGCCATCGGCCTCGCCCGAGGCAATCACGAAATTGCGCGTGCCAATCGTTAGTATTTCAAGGTCCGAACACCCCAAAAGCTGCCGGGCATCCGTATCCAGACGCCTGGTCAGCCGTGCAAATCCCACTTGCATAGCCCACTCCATTTAAACCCATGGAGCAGGGTGACGGGCGGGACTTAACGAATTCTGAAATTAACCAATGTGTGACTCAGGTATTAAAGAGAAAATGCAAGACATCTCCGTCTTTCACCACATAAGCCTTTCCTTCTGCACGCATTTTTCCGGCCTCTTTGGCCCCGAGTTCACCGCCGTATTTGACAAAATCGTCAAACGCGATGGTTTCGGCGCGGATGAATCCGCGTTCGAAATCACCATGAATCACACCGGCGGCCTGCGGGGCAAGGGTGCCTTGATGGATGGTCCAGGCGCGGGCCTCTTTGGGGCCGACGGTGAAATAGGTTTCGAGGTGCAGCAGCTTGTAGCCCGCCTTGATCAACCGGTCCAGACCGGCCTCGTGCAGGCCCATTTCTTCAAGAAACATAGTGGCTTCGTCGGGGTCAAGCTGGCTGATCTCCTCCTCGATCGCGGCCGAAATCACCACGCTGGCCGCGCCCTGTTCGGCGGCCATTTTGTCTACGGCGGCGGAATGGGCATTGCCCGTGGCGGCGTTTTCTTCCTCGACATTGCACACATAAAGCACCGGTTTGGCGGTTAACAATTGCAGCATATTCCAGGCTTTGGCCTCATCCTCGGCCACGCTGACCACCCGCGCGGGCTTGTCGTGTTCAAGCGCATCTTTGGCACGCAGCAAAAGTTCATTCTGTAGTAATGATTCTTTGTCTCCACCGCGAATCTTGCGGACAAGGTTAGCAAGACGTTTATCAATACTTTCCAGATCTGCCAGCATCAGCTCGGTTTCGATCACCTCGGCATCGGCCACCGGATCAACGCGGCCGTCCACATGGGTTACGTCATCGTCTTCAAAGCAGCGCAGCACATGGATGATCGCGTCACATTCGCGGATATTGGCCAGAAACTGGTTGCCCAGCCCCTCGCCCTTACTTGCCCCTTTGACCAGACCGGCGATATCGACAAAGGCCATGCGGGTCGGAATGATCTTGGCCGAGCCGGCAATCTCGGCCAGCTTGTCCAGCCGCGCGTCGGGCACGCTGACCTCTCCGACATTGGGTTCGATGGTGCAAAACGGAAAATTCGCCGCCTGCGCGCTGGCGGTTTTGGTCAGCGCGTTAAAAAGGGTCGATTTGCCCACATTGGGCATGCCCACGATTCCGGTTTTAAAGCCCATGGCGGTGCTCCGATTAGAATTGGTTTAGCGGCTTCTAGGCCGCGACGCGCCAAGGTTCAAGTGTCCGCGCCGTTTTTGGGGATTTTGGGCGCGCGTCGGGTAAACAGGCACCAGCCGACAATGCCGACATAACCAAGCCCGATCACGAACAGCATCACCCACGGAAAGGTCATCACTGCCGCCCCGACAAACACCAGCCCGATCACCAGAAACTTGACATGTTCGCGCGCGATATGCACGGCCTTGAAGCTCCAGGTCGGGATGCGCGAAATCAGCGCCAGCCCGATCAGCGCGATATAGGCGCTGACCGCAACGGGGGGCAGGAACGGCTGCACATCGATGGCAAAGGTCAGGAACATCGGCATCATCACCAGCAGCGCGCCCGCGGGCGATGGCACGCCCACGTAATAGCCGCGCGTGTCCACATCGTCATCCGACTTGGCGCTGACATTGAAACGGGCAAGGCGCATCACGCTGGCAATCGAGAAAACCAGTGTCGCGATCCAGCCAAGGCCGCGGGTATCCTGCAAGGCCCAGAAATACATGATCAGCGGCGGCGCAACGCCGAAATTCAGGAAATCGGCCAGACTGTCCAGCTCGGCCCCGACCTTGCTTTCGGATTTGAGCATCCGCGCCAGCGACCCGTCGATCCCGTCCAGCACCGCCGCCAGCAGGATCAGCTTGACCGCACGTTCAAAACTGCCTTCCAGCCCAAAGCGGATCGCGGTCAGACCGGCACAAATCGCCATGATCGTCACCAGATTGGGGATCAGCTGCACAACCGGAAATTTTGGCGGCGGATTCATTTAGTCGGCCCGCCCCGTGCGTTGGGGTTCAGCGCTGGCTAGATCGGCCAGCACCGTTTCGCCCGCCACCATGGTTTGCCCCAGCGTCACCAGCGGCGCCACCCCGTCGGGCAGGTACACATCCAGACGCGAGCCGAACCGGATCAGCCCAAAGCGCCCGCCGGTGGGCAGTTCATCGCCATGATTGACAAAGCACACGATGCGCCGCGCCACCAGCCCGGCGATTTGCACCACGGCGATTTGCCGCCCGTCGGGCATTTCGATGCACAGGCTGTTGCGTTCATTATCCACGCTGGCCTTGTCGAGCGACGCGTTAAAGAATTTTCCGGGCCGATAGGCAATTGATTTGACCACCCCGCCAACCGGCGCGCGGTTCACATGGCAGTTGAACACGTTCATAAACACCGACACACGGGTCAGGGCCTCGGGGCCCATGCCCAGTTCTTTGGGCGGTACCGCCGGTTCGATCAGCGAGATAATCCCGTCCGCCGGACTGACAATCAGCCCCTCTCGGGTCGGAGTGTGGCGTACCGGATCGCGAAAGAAATAGTAAACCCAGATGGTTACACCAACCATGATCCATGCCAAAAAGGCGAGCACCGGCAGCAACCACGCCAGCAGGAAAAGCCCAGCTGTGATCCCCGCCGAAATTGCCACAAACCGCCGCCCCTCGGGGTGCATGGGTTTGATGAAGGTGCTTAGCATATTCATGGGCGACTCCTGTTTTGGGTTCAAAAACACTCGGGCGGGGCGATTGTCAAGGCAGGGCTTGATCTTTGAGCGGCGGTATCGCAAAAACAGGGCGAAAACCGAAGGGGGAATCCATGTCACGCATCGCTGCCAAATTTGCCGAGTTAACCGCGCAGGGGAAATCGGCCTTTGTGTCCTTTGTCATGGCCGGAGACCCCGATTACGACACGGCGCTGGAACTGGTGCGCGGCCTGCCCGCGGCGGGGGTCGATATTATTGAACTGGGCATGCCCTTTACCGACCCGATGGCCGATGGACCGGCGATTCAGCTGGCTGGGCAACGGGCGCTGGCCTCGGGCATGACCATGGCCAAAACGCTGCAATTCGTGCGGGATTTTCGCGCCGGTGACAATGTAACCCCGATTGTGCTGATGGGCTATTACAACCCGATCTATTCCATGGGGGTCGATGCGTTTCTTGAAGCGGCGGTGGCGGCAGGGGTTGACGGGCTGATCGTGGTTGACCTCCCCCCCGAGGAGGACGCCGAATTGTGCATCCCCGCTGCCAAGGTCGGGATCGATTTTATTCGCCTGACCACGCCGACCACCGATGACGCGCGCCTGCCCAAGGTGATGCAAAACACCTCGGGCTTTATCTACTATGTGTCGATCAACGGCATTACCGGCGCAGCCGAGGCCAACGCGGCGGCCGTCGCCCCCGAGGTCGCCCGCATCCGCGCCGCCGGTGATCTGCCGGTCTGCGTGGGCTTTGGCATCAAAACCCCCGAAACGGCCATGGCGATTGCCAGCGTTGCCGATGGCTCGGTGGTCGGATCCGCGATTGTCGAGCGCATCGGCGCGGGCCAGCCCACGGCCGAGATCCTCAGCTTTGTCGGCTCGCTTGCGGATGGCACCCACCGCGCCGCCCGGGCGTAACACCCCCGGAACGGGGGTTCGGTGAAGGAGGGGGGC